>NZ_VRYY01000807.1 GCF_015731765.1 Nitratidesulfovibrio oxamicus | reverse complement strand
CACTGGACGCCGAACGCCGCGACGGCGCATCGGCCAACGCGGGCAAGACCCGCCAGTCCGGCCTGATGCGCACCGGGGGCGGCACCCAGGAGCATGCCGGACCGTTGTCCGACCCGCGCCACGCCGCCGTGCAGACGGGCGATGCCATGCAGCACAACGTGCCGCTGCACAACGACAACAGGGGCAACGGCGGAGCCAACAGCCAGCAGACGCAGATGGCGCAGGGCAATGCCCAGGCGCAGGCCTTCGGGCTGGACAAGCAGTCCGGGCAGTCTTCGCAGTCGGGCGAGGGCAAGGGTTCGGCCTGGCAGCAGGACCAGCATGGTCGGCCCGCTTCCGGCGGCAGCAGCGACCCGTGGGCCGAACTGCTGCGCAGGATCGACGTCAGCCCGGCTCTCAGCGGCGCGGCCCAGAGCATGGCCGACGCTTCGGCCAGCGCCGCCAACGCGGCGGGTGCAGCCCCGCGACAGGGCCAGGCCCTGACTCCCTATCTTTCCGAACAGGCGGCGGCCCAGCTTGAGCGGGGCATCCTCACCTCCATGCAGGACGGCACCCGCCAGCTGACCATGAAGCTCGACCCCGGCGAACTGGGCAACGTGACCGTGACCCTTTCCGTGCGCAACGGAGAGGTCAACGCCACCATCCGCCCCGACCGCACCGAGACCGCGCAGGCCATCAACGACCAGCTGCATGTGCTGCGCACCGCGCTGGAACAGCAGGGGCTGAAGGTGGACCGGCTGGAAGTGCAGACCCAGTTGCAGGACAACTCGTTCTCGCAGGCCTGGCAGGATGCGGCCCAGCACAACGCCAGCCAGGAACAGCAGACCCGCAACGCGGAGCGCGAACGTTACCGCCGCCTGCGCCGCCTGCGCGACGGGGACGACGCCCCCGGCATGCAGGCCGTGGACTCGGCGGCTGCCGCAGGACGCCCGGCAACTCTTACCGCCTCCGGGCTCGACATCATCGCATAGGAGGCCACCATGGCAGCCAGCCCCGTACTCGGTCAGGCCGAGCAGACGTTCAACAACTACCTTGGCGCCAAGACCAAGAACGATGAACTGGACAAGCAGGCGTTCCTGAACCTGCTGGTGGCCCAGCTTAGCCATCAGGATCCGCTGAACCCCATGGACGACAAGGAATTCGTCGCCCAGCTGGCGCAGTTCACCAGCCTTGAACAGCTCACCAACATCTCCACCGGCATCACCGACCTGAACGCCAGCGCCAAGCAGCAGCAGATGTCCGCCGCAGTGGGCTACATCGGCAAGGAAGTGACCGCCAGCGGCTACGAGATCAGCAAGACCTCGCAGAAGGACAGCACCGGTGCGACGGTAAACTCCGTCAGCACGGTGTACTTCACGACGCAGGAACAGGTGAGCAACGGCTACATCAACATCTACGACAGCCAAATGAACCTGGTGCGCACGGAACTGATGGGCGCGAAGCAGCCCGGCACCTACCAGTACAAGTGGGACGGCAAGGATTACCAGGGCACCATGGTGCCGGACGGTGTCTACGCGGTTGCCATGTACGGCGAAGGCACGGACGGCAAGTCCGTGTACATCACCACCCAGGTTTCCGGCCAGGTGTCGGGCGTGGTCAAGGTGGACGGCGAACCCTACCTGAGCCTGGCGGACGGTCGCCACATAGCCTTCAGCAACGTCTCCGAAATCGTGGCGCCCAATACCAACACCGACGGCAACGACCCGGACGACGACGATTCCGGGGATGATACCGGAGACGATTCCGGCAGCGGCACGGAAGGCGACAGCTAACCCCCTGCGGAACGAGAGCACGCACACTACACCCCCACGGGGGTGCATGGACACAGGAGGTCGATCATGAGTGTCACGGCAAGTATGTGGACCGGCGTTTCGGGACTGCTGGCCCACGGCGAGAAGATGAACGTTCTCGGCAACAACATCGCCAACGTCAACACCGTGGGCTTCAAGGGCTCGCGCATGGACTTCCAGGACTTCATCAACCAGGACGTCTACAGCGCGGCCGGGGTGAGCCAGGTTGGCCGGGGCGTGTCCATCGGCGCCATTTTCGGCGACTTCAGCCAGGGCGCCTTTGAAACCACCAACGAAGCAACCGACCTTGCCATCGGCGGCAAGGGCTTTTTCCAGGTGCGGCCCAAGGGGCAGGAAACCTCGTACTACACCCGCGCGGGCAACTTCCGCTTCGACAACGACGGCTACCTGGTCGATCCGCACGGCTACGTGCTGCAAGGCTGGGAAATCGAAAAGGCCCGCCCCTCGCTGTCCACTTCCACCGCGCAGGTGACCACCACCACCTCGCAGATCAAGGGGGCCGGGTCGCCCAAGGACATCAAGCTCGACGGCTTCACGGCCGAGCCGCAGCACACGTCCACCATCACCTCGGCCCACAACCTCGACGCGCGCGACGGCGGCGACAAGTCGGTCAACGGCGCCAACCCGTTCTTCTCGGTGTTCAACAACTGGGACGGCTCGGCCGCCACGCCGCTGGCCGACAGCCGCTTTGCCTACCAGACCACCATCAAGGTCTATGACGAAGGCGGCACCTCGCACGAACTGACCGTCTACTTCGACCAAGTGTCCACCGATTCCGTGGCCAACGCAGCCAGCGGCAAGCGCTACTGGGAATACATGGTCACCATGAATCCCTCGGACGACCTGCGCTCGGTCAACGGCCTGGACTTCTCGGGCACTTCGGCGGCGGGCATCCTGATGACCGGCACGCTGACATTCGACACCTCCGGCCAGCTCACGGACATGACCGCCTTCACCATTGCCAGCGGCGCCACCGGCAACCTGAAGGACATGAACAACTGGGTGCCCACCACCTTCTCCAACAACGGTTACCCGCTGTTCGTGGCCAACTTCTCGGGCGTTGCCAACGCCAGCTACACCTCGCCCACGGTGCCCACCGAGGCCGAGCCGTACCTGATGGAGCTGAACTTCGGCCTGCGCAACCTCAGCAACTCCTGGGGCAGCGCCCCTGCCAGCGCCGCCGCCATCGGCAGCAACGCCAGCAACCTTGGCGGGCTGGGCGCGCAGGGCGAACGGCAATCCACGGCCATGACCAGCTACGGCGGGTCATCGTCCATGATCTTCCAGAAGCAGGACGGCTACACCTTCGGCTTCCTGCAGAACATCACCGTGGATCAGGACGGCGTGGTGCATGGCCGGTACTCCAACGGGGTCATCCTGGACCTGTACCAGATCACCCTGTACGACTTCACCAGCCCCACCAACCTGCGGCGCGAAGGGGGCAACCTGTTCTCCGAAACGCGCGCCTCGGGCGATGCGCTGGCGGGGCCTGCCAACGCCAACGGGTACGGTTCCGTCAACTCCAACTCGCTCGAACAGTCCAACGTGGACCTTGCCCGCGAGTTCGTGCAGATGATTACCACCCAGCGTGGCTTCCAGTCCAACAGCAAGGTCATCACCACAACGGACACCATGCTTGAAACCGTCGTGAACATGAAGCGTTAGCGGCGGATCATGATCGACCGGCGGACGCGGGCCCGAACCCGCGTCCGCACCGTGTCGGCGGCGGCGACCCGGCGTGCCTCCGCAAAACATCCCGTGCGTCCCTCCGAAAAGGGGCTCACGGGATGTTTTGCGTCTGTGCGCGGACACGGCGTGCCCAGGCACCGGACAGCCCCAGGCCGGACACCGGACATCACGAGACCGGGCACCGGACATGGCCTGGCCGGGCACCGGAGGGCAACAGCGGGCCAATGCGAAGAGTGGGGGACATGGGGCAGGCGGCAGGCACAAGAGGCGGGCAAGACGCAGGACCAAGAAATGCGGCGCCAGGGGCGGAAGTGAGGCGAATGACGGCAGGCGGCAGGCGCGCTGCGTGCGCAAGCAGACAGCCTGATGGGCACACATGTTTTCGCGGCAGCCGCACCGCTCCAAAGAGCCGCCCGCCATTGCGCCCTTGCCGGGCACGACAGCATGGCGCGCCAGCTCGTGGCGTCTGCCCGACACCCGTCACCAGTGCCCGACCATGGGCGGGGCGCAAGCTCCGCACGGTTGGCGCAGCCAGACCGGAGAACCTAGTAGGCAAGGCTGCACGATGCCGCAGGCTGTGCAGGCGTGCGTTGTCCCGCGCCCCTTACGGCGGCGCCTGGGCGCGACATGCCCTGCAACCGGGGTGGAGCGGCGGTGGTGCAACCCGCCGCCGCTCCCTAGTATTGCCGGTTGAGCAGCCCGCCGAGGGTCATGCCCCCATCCTTGCCGACGCGCAGCACCCCTTCTGGCGGTATGCGCATGAGCACCTTGTTGCTGTTCTTTTCGGACACCTCGACCTGCACCACGCCCTGGTCGCTCACTATTTCGAACTTCAGCGCGGCGCCCTTGGCTTCAAGGGTGTGCGAAAGGTCGTTCAGCGTGCGTTCAAGTTGCTGCATGTCCACGTTGTCCGCTTCCGCGGATCGTTCGTCCCCGGTCGGCTGCCATTCCGCAAGAGATGGAGAAGTAGCGGATGAGGATGCGGCGGCCAGGCCGCGTGCCGGGGGGCGCTTGATATCCGATCCCGCGGAAGAACCTGCCGTTACCGTCTGGATTTCGTCCAGCAGCATCATGATTCCTCCTCGAGGCGACATTGCCTCCCCCGGAAACATCGTCTCACACTACTTATCGGCGGATTGCGCCGCCAGATTAGGGGGGCGGCCCGGCCTTCGCGCAAGGGATGCAAAAAATTCCCCCGCCCCGCTCCCGCGCCGCACAGCACCCCGCAAGCCCTGGGAAAATTTTGGCATGGGCGCGTCGGCAACCGGGCACACAGTGTCTAGAGTTTTGCTAACGCCTTACCTTTCTTTGCAAAAAATACGTTGGCACCAACATTGCTTAATGCTGGCCAGACAACCCGAAGGAGGTTCACCACATGTCTTTGGTCATCAATCACAACATGATGGCGCTGAACGCCTCTCGTAACCTGAACGAGAGCTACGGTCGCCTGGCTACGTCAACCCGCCGCCTTTCCTCGGGTCTGCGCGTGGGCACTGCGGCCGACGACGCCGCAGGCCTCGCCATTCGCGAACTGATGCGGGCCGATATTTCCACCATGCGTCAGGGCATCCGCAACGCCAACGACGCCATCTCGATGATCCAGACCGCCGACGGCGCGTTGCAGATCATCGACGAAAAGCTCATCCGCATGAAGGAACTGGCCGAACAGGCGGCCACGGGTACCTACAACTCCGACCAGCGTCTGATGATCGAATCCGAATATCAGGCCATGGCCTCGGAAATCACCCGTATCGCCAACGCCACGGACTTCAACGGCATCCACCTGCTGGACGGCACCCTTTCGGGCACGCACGACGGGTCGGGGCTGCGGCAGACCGGCGAGCTGAAGATCCACTTCGGCACCGGCAACGATTCGAACGAGGACTACTATTACATCAAGATCGGCGGGGCCACGGCATCGCAACTGGGCATCGGCAACGCGTCCGCCGCGGGCGTTGCGGCCGGGGGTTACACCATCTCGACCCAGTCGGCCGCCCAGAACGCCCTGACCGCCCTTGACCAGGCGATCATCTCCAAGGACAAGATCCGCGCGGCCCTCGGCGCCCTGCAGAACCGCCTGGAGAACACCATCAGCAACCTCACCATCCAGGCGGAAAACCTGCAGTCCTCCGAGTCGCGCATTTCCGACGTGGATGTGGCCGAGGAAATGACCGAGTTCGTGCGCAACCAGATCCTCACCCAGTCCGCCGTGGCCATGCTTTCGCAGGCAAACTCGCTGCCGCAGATGGCCATGCAGCTCATCGGCGGCGGCTAGCAGGACGCGCCCACGGCGTGACACCGCACATCAGTTGGCGAAGGTTGACCAAAGACAACAGGACCGGGAAGGAACGGCCTTCCCGGTCATTGTCTCCATCTCAGCCCTCGCTGCGTGACTCCAGCTTTTTCAGCGCCAGACCGGCCGCCATCTGTTCGGCCCTTTTGACGCTGGGGCCGATGGCCGTGAACACGGTGTCGTCCGGCAGCGTCAGCCGCACCTCGAAGCGCTTTTCGTGTTCCGGCCCGCTGCTGCCCATCAGGACATACACCGGTCGCTCCCGGAACAGGCCTTGCGTCAGCTCCTGCAAGCGGCTCTTGTAGTCCTTGCTGCGCTTGCCGTCGGCATCGCTTGGCCAGCGGGCGGCCAGCACATGGCGCACCACATGCCGCGCCCGCTCGTACCCCCCGTCCAGAAACACCGCTCCCAGCATGGCTTCCAGCGCGTCCGACAGCAAAGAGCTGCGTTCGCGCCCTCCCTGGCTTTCCTCGCCCCTGCCAAGCCGCAGGTACAGTTCCAGTTGCAGGTCACGCGCAAGTTCCGCCAGCGCCGGTTTGCTGACAAGGCGCGCCCGCATGCGGGTCAGGTCGCCCTCGCGGGCGCCGGGAAAACGGGCGAACAGTTCTTCCGACACGCACAGCTCAAGCACCGCATCGCCCAGAAATTCCAGGCGTTCGTTGTGCTCCACATGCTCCTGCTGCTCGTTGGCCCACGAGCTGTGGGTCATGGCCGTGGCCAGCAGGCCAGCGTCGTTGAAGGCATAATGGATGTCGCTTTGCAGCTTTTCGAACATGGGTCGGTGGTTACTCCTTCTGGGTGCCGCCCGGCAGCTTTTGCCGCCCGGCGCTCCGGTCATGGCCGGGAACGATACCGGCACCGCCCCCATTGTGCAAGGCCGCCCGCACCGCGCAAGCTACCTGCGTTCCCCATGCCGCCCGCGGCCCGCTCGTCAAATTTCCGGCGCTGCATGATGCGCCGTTGCCGCCTTCCCGCCGGGTCCGCCCCGCCTGGCTCCACCTGCCTGCCACATTGGCCGGCACCCCCTGACTGCCTCTGCATGACGCCGACACTCGCCCAGACCACCAGCCACCCCGCCTGCCCTTCCAGCCCGGCTTGCCACCTGGCGGCCTGCCCACGCCGTGCCGCCGCAATCCCCGCAGCCGCCCGTGCTGCCGCGGGCTGAGCGAGCGAACAGCCACAAACTTGCAGTTGTCCCTTGATTTTCGGCTGTTATTCGGGGCAGAATCAGGCAAGCACACTGCATGTCGCACCGGCCCGGCTTCGCGGCGGCGGGACGGCAGGATGCATCGCGCCGTCGGCCCGCAGGGGCAGGCGCTGGCATGAGAGCGGATCCAGCAACAGGAGGCTGCTATGGCGGCGGGCATCTACGTGGGTTCCACGGCCGGGTATTCCGGCAAGAACATGGTGATCATGGGCCTTGGCCTGCGCATGCAGAAGGACGGCTACAACGTGGGCTACATGAAGCCCGTGGGCGCCATGCCGCAGGAACGCGGCGGCGTGCTGGGCGACGAGGACGCCTTCTTCGTGCAGGACGTGCTGGGGCTGGACGAACCCTCCAACCTGGTCACTCCGGTGCTGGTCACCCAGGATTTCAAGGTGCGGGCCTTCAGCGGCCAGTGCGAAGACTACATGCCCGGCATCGTCGATGCCTACCGCCAGCTTGCCAGCCGCCACGACGTGATGGTGGTGGCCGGTTCCGGCAGCATGTATTCGGGCCGCTACTGCAACGTGGACGGCATTCGCGTGGTCAAGGAACTGGGGCTGAAGGCAATCATCATCGACCGCCTGCACAAGGAACTGAACTACGACTACCTGGTGGTGCTCAAGGATACCCTGGGCGACAACCTGGCAGGCGTGGTGCTGAACGACATCCCCGCCAACTTCATGAACGAGGTGGAGGGGCTGATCAAGCCGTTCCTGGAACGCAACGGCGTGCGCGTGGTGGGCGTCATCCCCAAGGACCCGCTGATGGGGGCCATCAAGGTGGGCGACCTGGCCGAAAGGCTGGGGGGCAAGGTCATCTCGGCCCAGAACAAGTCCGACAAGGTGGTGGAAAACTTCCTGATCGGCACCATGCAGGTCGAAAACTTCATGACCCACTTCCGCAAGAACAAGAATTCCGCGGTCATCGTGGGGGGCGACCGGTCCGACGTGCAACTGGTGGCGCTGGAAGGCAACTGCCCGTGCCTGGTGCTGACCGGCAACCTGTACCCCAATGACATCATCCTTACCCGCTCGGAAGTGCTGAACATTCCCATCGTGGTGGTGCGCGACGACACGTACACCGTGGCCAAGAAGATGGAGGTCATCCTTTCGCGCCACAAGCTGCGCGACGTGATCAAGATCAGGCAAGGCGCGCAGCTTGTCAGCTCCTCCATCGACTTCGCCTACGTCAAGGAAGCGGCAGGCCTGTGAGGCCGCCCGACGCGACGCGAAACGCACGGGGGGGCGCCTGCCCCCCCGTTTTTTTTTGCGACCACTCCTACCGGACACCATCATGACCGCCGATACCGATACCCCGCCAACTGCGCCGCCCGGCAGTTTCCGCCCGGCGGACACCGCGCCCCCCTTTGCCGCCGCCCTGCCGTGGGTGGGGCTGGTGGCCCTGCTGTTCTTCTTCAATTACGGTTCGCGGGCCATGCTTGCCCCGCTGCTGCTTTCCATAGAGGCAGACCTTGGCCTGGACCACGCCCAGGCCACCCGCCTGCTGTTCCTGATGGCCTGCGGCTTCACAGCCAGCCTTGCGGCCAGCGCCTTCCTGCTCAGCAGGGTGACGCCCAGACGCATGGCGGCCTTTTCGTGCGTGGCCACCGGCGCGGTGCTCATGGGCATGGCCGCCGTGCGCGACCACGCCACGGCACGGTACATGTTCGTGCTCATGGGGTTGGCGGCGGGGCTGTACTTTCCGGCGGGCATGGCCACGCTGGGCACCCTGGCCCGCCAGCGCGACTGGGGCAAGGCCGTGTCCATCCACGAACTGGGGCCCAACCTCAGCTTCGTGGCCGTACCGTTGCTGGCCGAGGCGGGCCTGCGCATCACGGACTGGCGGGACGTGCTGCTGGCCGTGGGCGTGGCCAGCATGCTGACGGGCATCGTGTTCGCCTGCGTGGGGCGCGGCGGGCGCACCCTGGCGGAACCGCCCTCCATACGCGGATTCACCGGGGTGCTGCGCTCGCCGCTGACATGGCTGTTCGCATGGCTGCTGGCCGTCGGCGTGGCCGGGGAATACGCCGTGTTCAGCGTGCTGCCCCTGCACCTTGTTGACGGCATGGGCCTTGAGGTCTCCACGGCCAACGGGCTGCTGGCGGCATCGCGCGTGATCACGCCCTTTGCCGCGCTGGCCGGGGGCTGGGTGGCCGACCGCATGGGGGCTCGCCGCACCATCGCCGCCTGCCTCGCGCTGACCGGCATCGCCCTGCTGGCCATGGCCATTCCATCCGCTGGCGTGGTCATGGCGGGCATGACCGTGCAGGGTGCCATGACCGCGTTCATCTTTCCCGCCATCTTCAAGGAACTGGCCCGCTGCTGGCCCGCCGGGTACCAGCCCACGGTGCTGTGCATCGCCACGCCCGCATCGTCGCTCGTGGGCACGGGCGCGGCCCCGGCCCTGCTGGGGCTGGTGGGGCAAACCTGGGGCTTCGGGACCGGGTTCGCCCTGCTGGGGGTGCTGGCGCTGGCCACCATCATCCCCTTGCGGCTGCTGCCGCCGGAACCGGGCCGCTGACGCCCGCCCATGGCGCGCCGTTGCTTGACAGCGCCAGCCCCAGCCCCTACCTATGCCGGGAACCAATCACCAAGGAGACACTCCCGATGGCCTACGATATCAGACTGGTGAAGCTCGTGAACGGCGAACTGGTGCTCGGCAAGTTCGACGAAGCCTCCAACTCGCTCAAGGATGTGGCTGCGCTTCAGACCGTGCCCACCCAGCAGGGTGTGCAGATGATGCTGCTGCCGTACGGCTATCCCTTCGAGCAGGGCTTTGACGGCGTCATCAGCCGCGTCCACGTCATCTACGAGTACAAGACCTGCCCCGAGGAACTGAAGACCAAGTATCTCGAAGCCACGTCCAACCTCACGCTGTCCACCGGCGGCCTTGGCGGCGGGCTGGGCAACCTGAACCTGGCCAAGGGCCCGGCGGGAGGCAAGATCACCGGCATTTCCGACCTGCTGAAGAAGTAGGTCCGGCACCACGTCCGCACGTTCGCGCCGTCCGCCCGTCCGCCCGACCGGCCCAAAGGGCACCGCGCGGACATCAGGCCGAGGGCTGTGTACCGGTCCGGCATGTTTCAGGGGGTGGCGCTGCCGCCCCCTTTTCATGTCGCCTTCGGACCGTTTCCCTTGTCCGCTTGCCGCTTGTCCGCTTGCCTGCCTTTCCGCCTTCACGACCGGCGGCGCACCCGCCCCGCCCGCACCCTTCATCCCCATCAGGAACCATGCGCGAACTTCTGCCCCTGCTGCCCAAGCCCAGCCGCTACATCGGCATAGAGGAAGGTACCGTCCACAAGACGCCCGACGCCGCCACCCTGCGGGTGGCGCTGGCCTTTCCCGACATGTACGAGGTGGGCATGTCCTACCTTGGGCAGAAGATCCTGTACGCCATCCTGAACGAACGGCCCCACGTGTGGGCCGAGCGGGTGTTCACCCCCTGCCGCGATGCGGGCGCGGTGCTGCGCGAGCGCGGCGCGCCGCTGGCCACACTGGAATCGGACACCCCGCTGGCGGCCACCCACCTTGTGGGGTTCAGCATCACGCACGAGCTGTGCTATTCCAACGTGCTGTACATGCTGGACCTTGCAGGCATCCCCCTGCGCGCGGCGGAACGGGCCACAGCCGATTCGCTCACCGCGTGGCCGGTGGTCATGGCGGGCGGCGGCTGCACCTTGGCGGCGGAACCGCTGGCCCCGTTCATGGACCTGATGGTGCTGGGCGAGGGCGAAGAGGTGATGACGGAACTGGTGGCCCTGCTGGCCGCCGCCCGCGCCGCCGGGCATTCGCGGGCCCGCTTCCTGGACGACGCACGGCGCATTCCCGGCGTGTACGTGCCGGAGTTCTTCGAAGGCTCCGTGCCGCCGGATACGGCCCGCAACGTGCAGGGCACCCCGCCGCGCCCCCTGCTCCTCCCCTCGCCAGCACCCACGTCGGCACCCTCGTCAGTCAATGACACGGGCTACACCCGCGTGGCCCGGCGCGTGGTGGCCGACATGGACACCGCCCCCTACCCGGCCAGCCAGACCGTGCCCTTCGGCGCTGTGCACAACCGGCTGGCGCTGGAGATTGGCCGGGGCTGCACGCGCGGCTGCCGGTTCTGCCAGGCGGGCATCATCTACCGCCCCGCGCGCGAACGCTCCACGGAAAACCTTCATGCATTGCTTGAAGAGTGTCTGAGCCAGACCGGCTACGACGACGTATCCTTCCTGTCCCTGAGCACGGGCGACTTTTCCGCGCTCAAGCAGCTGTTCCTGTCCACGGTGGACCGCTGTGCCCAGGAGCAGGTGGCGGTTTCGCTGCCATCCCTGCGGGTGGGGTCCATCGACGACGAGATCATGCGCCGCATGGCGGGCATCCGCCGCACCGGGGCCACCCTGGCGCCCGAGGCGGGCAGCCAGCGCCTGCGCGACGTGATCAACAAGGGCGTCACCGAGGAAGGACTGCTGCTGCACGTGCAGAAGTTGTTCGAGCACGGCTGGCAGCAGGTGAAGCTGTATTTCATGATCGGCCTGCCCACCGAAACGCGCGAGGACCTCGACGCCATCGTGGACCTGTGCCGCAAGGTGCGTGACGCCGCCGGGCCGGGCATCCGCCGCCTGCAGGTAACCGCTGCCATCTCGCCCTTCGTGCCCAAGCCGCACACCCCGTTCCAGTGGGAACGTCAACTGTCGCTTGAAGAAATCCGCGAGCGTATCGGCTACCTGCTTTCGCGCTTCAAGGGGGAGAAATTCCTGAAAATGCGCTGGCACGAAGCCTCCATGAGCGCGTTGGAGGGCATCTTCTCGCGCGGCGATCGACGCCTGGCCGACGTGGTGGAAAGCGCCTACCGCAAGGGAGCCATTTTCAGCAGTTGGATCGAAGGTTTCGATCTTGCCCCGTGGTTGGACGCCATGGCCGAACACGGCCTTGCCGCCTCGGACTACACCCGCGAGCGCGGCGAGGACGAGCCGCTGCCCTGGGACCACCTGGATTCCGGGGCCAGCCGTGAATTCCTGCTGCGCGAACGCCACCGCGCGCTGGACATGAAACTGACGGGCGACTGCCGCTACGGCGCCTGCCACCTGTGCGGGGTGTGCGACACCAAGTCGTCCCCGTCCCGTCTGGACAAGTTGCCCGGCGTCACCGCCTACGCCAACCGCACCAACCTGCCCCAGCGCGACCAGCAGGCCCACCAGCCAACCCTGGACGAGCATGGCCGGGTGCGCATGCCGGAAAAGACGGGCAAGCCGCCGCAGATTTCGGACGAACTGGCGCTGAAGGCAGGGCACTACCGCATCTGGTACACCAAGGAAGACATGGCGGTGTTCCTCAGCCAGCTTGAACTGCAATCGCTGTTCGAGCGCGCCCTGCGCCGCGCCGGGCTGCCCCCGGCGTTCTCGCGCGGGTTCCACCCCCTGCCGCTGCTCTCGTTTGGCCGGGCCCTGCCCGTGGGCGTGGCCAGCCGGGCGGAATGGCTGGCCGTGTACCTGCGCGAATACCGTACCGCCGACGAGGTGCGCCGCGCACTGGATGGCGGCCTGCCGCGCGGCATGCGGGTGACCTTTGTGGAGGAACTGCCAGTGGGACGCAATACCGCGCCCCAGCCCGCCGGAGAAACCTTCGAACTGCGCTACGGCGTGGACGACGCCCGCCGCGACGCGCTGCTGCAGGCCTGGCGCGATTTTGCCGCCGCACCCGCGCTGGAATGGACGCGCGAGACCAAGAAGGGCCCGCGCACCACCGACATCCGCCCCCTGTTCCGGTCCATCGAGGTGCGCGATGACGGCAGCGTGCTGCTGGACATGGACTGGACCGAACTGTACGTGTCGCCCCTCTCGCTGGCCCGCGCCGTAACCCCGCAGGCCGAAATCCACGAGGTGCACCTGCTCAAGGTGTCCCAGCGTTTTGACGGAGTGGCGCGCGCATAACCCGCTGCAACGTTGCATGCCGTGCAGGGCCGCTCCCATCAGGGGGCGGCCCTGCTTCTTTTGGAAAACCGTTCCTTGCACCATCCAATCGAAAAAGTCGTTCAACCTTCTCGAGGCAGCGGACATCGGAAAGATTCTGGTTGCCTCGCACGGGGGGTGATTGCCATCGCCTGAAGCGACACTATCTTTCCCATAGGCGGTCACACCCGCCGGGAGGCAACCATGAACATCACCGCCACCATCCTCTCGGACAAGATCCGCGAGATTCATCCGGCGCTGGACAGGCACGGGATTGCCCTGCACGTCAGCTTCGATGACGGCAAGGACGCCTGGATCATTCGCCTGCGCAAGAACGGCAACGAGTTGTGGACACACCTCAACGCTGCCGATGCCGCCAAGTGCCTGGACGGCATCGAATGCGTGCACCTGGGCGTTCAGGTCGGCCAGTTCATCAACTATTACTGCGATGGCCCCGTGGCTGCCTGCGCGGCCTGACGGCCCGGCCAGCCGACGCCATCGGGTAGCCTGTCCATCCGAACAACGATAGTTCCCATCTGTCGCTCCACGGATAACCGCGCGCTCTCCGTTTCGCCTCCTTCTGCACTCTGCGGGTTCCCTGCACGGTCTGCTCCCGGACTCATCCTGGCCCCCTTCTGTACTCCTTCCGGGTTGTCTCTGCTATCCGCCTGCCACGCCCCAGCGCCCTTCCCTGATGCCAGTTGCACCACGCCGCGGCGCGGGGCGCTGCTGCACACTGCTCCACGCCATGAAAAAACGGCGCGCTCCCGTGGGGGAACGCGCCGTTTTGCAGATACATGCCGGAACCGCGGAAGACAGTGCCGCCGGGGCTACGCACTCTCGGCCAGCAACAGCTTTTCCAGCCCCACGCGGCGGATGCCCGGAACGTCAAGCCCGGTGCGGCGGGCCGCCTCGGCCACGGCTTCGGATACCGGGCCCGTGGCCGCCAGGTCGACCCCGCGCGAACGCGCGGTGATGGCAGCCGACTGCAGCAGTTGCATCAGGGTCAGGTCCGCCGCCGTGACGCCGGACAGATCGATGCGCACCGCGGCAAAGTTGGCCAACACGTCCAGCAGCGCCTCGCGCAGGTCGGCCCCACGTTCGATGGTCACTTCGCCGGACAGCACCAGCACGCCCTTTGCGCCGCCCAGGGGTGAAGAATCCCCGTCAGCGGCGCGCACGGTGAATCCGGCCACGGTGCGACTGGCGGCCCCGGCGGAAAGATCCAGGGCCACGCCGTCAGCAGGCCGCTCGGCCAGCACGGCATCCAGATACGAAAGGTCGGGGGCGTCGCCGCTGTCGACAAACAGATCGGCGTCAGGATCGCCATCGGCATCGGCAGCAAAGGCAGGGGAGGCAGCGAAAGCAGCCTCGTCCGCCATGCTCGCCTCAACGTCGGGATGTTCGGCTTCGGATCGCCCCGGCAAAACACCCTCCGGCCCGAATCGATCGGAAACATCGCGCGATTCCTGCTCGCCATCAACATCAGCGAACAAGTCGGCATCGGCGTCTTCAACCGCAGCGCCCATCCCCGCACCTTCCGGGGCTGCATCATCCCCCACCATGCCGCCGATCAGCGAGGCCAGGGCACGCCGCGACGGATCATCGCCCCCCTCTCCATCCCCGCCATCATCAAGGGCCAAGGCGTCCATGCCGGCGGCAAGCTCCGCCTCCAGTTCCGCCAGCCTGCGTTCCTCGGCATCGGGGTCCACCACCGTACCGGAAAACCTGCTTTCGTCGTCCGTGCCGTTGCTCATGGTATCCTCCCGCAGTTTCCGCATGGCCGTGTCGTACTGGCGCACCAGGTCGTCGATGCTGTCTGCGTCGGGGGTCTTGTGCACAGGCATCACCGCCATGACGGCGCTGCGCGCTGGTGCACGCCGCCAGCCCGTCTCGCCGCGCCGCACCCCTTCCACGTCGATGGGGTGCACTCTGGCCGATTCCACCTGAAATACCGTGTTCACAAGGTCCGGCTCCAGGATCGACGCGTACAGCACATGCAGTCCGCAACCGCGCTTTCCCGGCCCCGCGCCGTCCGGCCCGGGCACAAAGCGCGCGTCAAGCACCAGGCCGCTCTTGCGCAGGAAGGCCAGCAGCCCCAGCGGGCTCAGATCCTTGCGCAGCAGATCGTCAGAGCCGCCAAACTCCACCACGTACAAGTACAGCCCGTCGCGCCGGGCGCGCAATACGTCAATGCCGTGCAGACCGAACAGACAGTGCCCGTCGGGATCGCAGACCGGCAGCAACTCGCGCGCGGGCACCCGCAGCGACTCGGGCAGCGCCTCGTCCAGCAGGGCCACCAGGCGCAACCGCGCCCGTCCGGCGAGAGAATCATCATGATCCGGCGCGAAGGGATCGCCGGAAACGCACACCGCCGGATATTGCCCGGCACCCTCTGCGACATCGGCGACATCGGCAACTTGAACGGCCTGAGTGACAGGGGTGACTGGGCTGACTGGGGCGACTGGGGTGACTGGGGCACCACCGGCCACGTCGGGGAGAGAATCCCCGATGGGGTCGCCAGTGTCTTCTTCCGTCTCCGCCACGCCCGAAAGTGCGGCCAGCGCCCGCATGCACCCTTCCAGCGCGGATATGACAGGCGCGGAAAGCGGCAACGTTCCCTCGCGCGCCAACTCAAAGGCCGCCTCCACCAGCCGGGCCATGCGGCAGGCGCCCTCCAGCCCCAGCAGGCCCGCCGAACCGCGCAGGCCGTGCACCAGGCGCGACAGACGGCCCAGCAGTTCCGGGTCGGTCCGTTCACCCGCCACTTCCAGTTCCAGCAGGTGCACGTCGGCCTCGGCCAGCACGTTGCCCACGTCGTTACGGTATTGCTTGAGAAGTCGTTGCATTGCCTTGTGATCTGTACGCCCGACAGCGTAGCGGAAACATGATTATGCGGGCACCCGGCCCTTCGCCGGGCAGGAATGCGCCGGACAGAGCCGCGTTGCGGCTGTGCTGACGCCGCCCCCGCAGGACGACGGCGCGCCCGGCCCCGCCTGCAAGCGCCCCCCGCCGCACGGCTTTCCACTGCGTCAGTAGCAACAAAGCGCCGTTTTGTCTTCCGCCGCCACCTTGCCTTGCGCCGGGAAACGATTACATGTACCTGTCGGCCCCGCCGTACAAGGCCCGCACACGCGGCCTTGTTCGCGGCGTCGGCAGACCGACGCCCCCGGCCCCGCGGTCGTGCCCTTCCTTGCAAGGGCCGCGCCGCACGTTTTCCGGCCATCACCGGCCCCCGTCCCGACAGCCGGTACGACACAGCGCACGCCGCCCCGCGCGGCGCATCGGAGACATTCGCAATGCGCACCCTTCTCACCCTGTTTCTTCTCCTCGGAGCCCTGACGATGCCGACCGCAGCAACGGCCGCCACGCCCACAGCCCCGGCCCCACAGCTGACCCGCCTTTCCAACAGCCTGACGGTGCTCATCCAGCCGGACGAGCGTTTTCCGCTGGCCTCGCTGCGGCTTTATGTGCATGCCGGTTCCACCTACGAAACCCCGCGCGAGGCAGGCATAAGCCACGTGCTGGAGCACATGGTGTTCAAGGGCACGGAAAACCGCCCCAAGGGCGCCGTGGCCCGCGACGTGGAACGCGCGGGCGGCTACCTGAACGCCGCCACCAGTTTCGACTATACCGTGTACCTTACCGACATGCCCGCCGCGCAATGGAAGCTGGGCATGGAGGTGCTGAAGGACATGGCCTTCCACCCCACGCTGGACCCCGCCGAGCTTGAATCCGAAAAGGACGTCATCCTGGCCGAACTGCAACGCGGCGAGGACAGCCCCGACAACCGGCTGTTCCAGCACATGCAGGCCTTGACCCTGAACGGCACGCCCTACGCATCGCCCATCATCGGCCTGCGCGAGACCATCAGGTCGTTCACGGCGGACGACATCCGCGACTACATCCGCAGACACTACCAGCCGCAGTCCATGCTGCTGGCCGTGGTGGGCAACGTGAGCCCCGCCGAGGCCCTGGCCGAGGCGCAGCGCCTGTTCGGCGACCTGAAGAACGACGCCACCGTCACCCCGCCCGCGCCCATCGACGCGGAAAAACTGCTGGCCCAGCCGCTGACCCTTATCGACGGCGGAAAGGCCGACGGCGGCAAGGCTGCCGTGCCCGCATCGGCCAAATCCGAAAAGGCCGCCAAGCCCGCCAAAACGGAAAAGGCGGCCAAGCCTGCCGCTGTCGCCGCACCTGCATCGCCGGCGCCCACGGTCAAGATCGAACCCGGCCCGTGGAACAAGGTGTATCTGGGCATTTCCTTCCCGGCGCCCGGCTTCGGCGACGTGCAGTCGCCGCAGCTTGACGTGCTGGCCCACCTGCTGGGCGGCGACCGCACCTCGCTGCTGTACCGCACCTACAAGTACGAGAAGCAGTTGGTGGATTCCATATCCATATCCAACTACAGCTTCGAACGCGTGGGCATGCTGTACCTGACGGCGGAACTGGACGCCGACAAGCTGGACGCCTTCTGGACCGCCCTGACGGCGGACCTGGCCTCGCTGTCCGCCAGCCGCTTCACGGCGGAAGACATCGAGCGCGCCAAGCTGAACCTCGAGGACGACATGTTCCGGGCCAAGGAAACCCTGCCCGGCCTTGCCTCCAAGCTTGGCTATTTCCAGTTCTTCACCGGTCTGCAGGGTGAAACCAACTACCTGCGCGGCCTGCACGACGTCACCCCCTCCACCCTGCAAGACCTGATCACCCGCTGGCTGCGGCCTGAACGGCTTTCCGTGGTGGCCTTGACGCCGGAAAAATCGCAGACGCCCGACCTTGCCGCCACGCTGGCCAAGGCCTGGCCCGCCCCGGCCCGCGCCGGGTCCGACGCCGCATCCGCAGCCGTGGCCGACAAGACCGAGGTCATCGACCTTGGCAAGGGCCGCACGCTCATCCTCATGCCCGACGCCACCCTGCCCTACACGGCGGTGGACATGGTGTTCAGCGGCGGCAACGCGCTGCTGCCCGCAGACAGGCAGGGGCTGGCGTCACTGGCCGCCAGCGCGCTGGTGAAGGGCACCCTGCCCACGCCGCAGTCCGCCGGGGCGAAAGCCGCTGGCATCGCGGACGGGCTGGACGCCCCGTCCATGGAGGCCTACCAGTCCGACCGCGCCGCCAGCCTTGGCGCGTCCGCCGGACGGCAGACCTTCAGCCTGGGCCTGCGCCAGCCTTCGCGCTTCAACGACGACATGTTCGCCCTGCTGGGGCAGGTGCTGACCGCGCCCGCCTTTGCCGACGCGGAAGTGGCGCGCGAACGGGTGAACCAGGTGGCCGCCATCAAGGCGCGCGAGGACCAGCCCATGGGCCTGGCCTTCCGCCATCTGACGCCCTTCCTGTTCCCCGGTCATACCTACGGCTACTACCATCTGGGCATGCCCGAGGCGGTGCAGCAGTTCGGCGTGGCCGACGTGCGCGGCTTCTGGGCGCAGCAGGTGCGCCAGCCGTGGGTGATGGCCGTGTGCGGCCAGTACGACCGCGAGGCGGTCATCCGCCACGCCAGGGAACTGCCCGCGCCCGACGCCAAGCCCGCCACCCTGTCCGCGCCCGGCTGGAACAAGGACAAGGGGCTGGACCTGCACCTGCCGGGCCGCAACCAGGCCCACCTGATGCTGGTGTTCCCCACCGCGCCGCTGAAAAGCGACGACACCCCCGGCCTTGAGCTGATGCAGGCCATCCTGTCCGGCCAAAGCGGCCTGCTGTTCCGCGACCTGCGCGACGAGCAGGGCCTTGGCTACACCGTCACCGCCATGAACTGGCAGTCGGAAAAGGCCGGGTTCATGATCTTCTACATCGGCACCGAGCCGGGCAAGCTGGAACAGGCCACGCAGGGCTTCAAGGACGTCATCGCCCGCCTGCACGCCGACCGCCTGCCCGACGACGAACTGCGGCGCGGCAAGAACCAGCTGGAAGGCGACTACTACCGCGAACACCAGCGCCTTGGCAGCCGCAGCTCCGAGGCGGCGGTGCTGACATCGCAGGGGTACCCGCTGGCCTTCAACAAGCAGGTGGTGGACAAGGCGGCCAAGCTGGACGCCGAGGCCCTGCGCGCGCTGGCCCGCAAGTACCTGAAGGTTGAGGGGGCGTACACCGTGCGGGTGTTGCCGTAGCCTGTATCGCGCAGGGGTCCTTTTGCCCTCTGCCTTCGTCAGAATGCATTTTTATTCCGGTCGAGTACCACAAAAGTACGCTCCCTCCATAAAAAAGCATTCTTCCTCGGCAGAGAACAAAAATCCTCCCTACGCAAGGCTGCGCGAGGCATGAAACACCCTTAGCAAAATGCCGTTCCCGCGCCGGGGCATCCGCCTGGATGTCCCGGCGCTTTCGTATCCGCTGGGGGCCGCGGCGTACCCGCATATTACCGTCCCCACCAAGTCCCGTGCCCGCACCCAACGCTTTCCCTTTATCCGCGCTGCCTGTACAACGACACGACACACTCACCGGAGCATCCCATGGAATTCGCGACCCTGGCCGCCATGAGCACCTACGCCGTCGCCATGAGCGTCACCCCCGGCCCCAACAACACCATGGTCATGTCGTCGGGCCTCACCTTCGGCTTCTGGCGCACCATGCCCCACCTGCTGGGCATCTCGCTGGGCTTTCCGCTGATGATCATTTCCGTGGGCCTCGGCATGGACCGCATTTTCGCCGCCGTGCCGCAACTGCACGACTGGCTGCGCTGGGTGGGGTCCGCCTATCTGCTGTGGCTGTCGTGGCGCATCGCCACCGCCGCGCCGCCCACGCCGGGCGAGGCCGCGAAAGGCCGCAACGCCGCGCGCCCCATGACCTTCATCGAAGGGGCGCTGTTCCAGTGGGTGAACCCCAAGGCGTGGCTGGCCGCCGTGGCCGGGGTGACCACTTACGTTTCCGGGCATGGCGGGTCGGAATCGCCCCTTGCCGCCAACGTGCTTGGCCTGCACGGCGTATCCCCTGAACTGCTGGCGCTTACGGCAGTGTTCGCGGTGATGGCCTTCCCGTCCGTGGCCATCTGGTGCGCGGGCGGCACGGCCCTGCGCGGGCTGCTGCATTCGCCGGTGGTGGTGCGCCGGTGCAACGCGGTGATGGGCGCGCTGCTGGCGATTTCTGTATTTTCCTTGTTCTAAGCCACGGCTGACGGGCGGAAGTTGCCGAGCAGGTTCCGCCCGCCGCATCCCCCGGCTGCGCCTGACACGTGCCCCGGCAGATCTTGGCCACTTGCCGATGCGAGCCGGTCCGTGCAGACCGAGCATGCATCGTCTCGTGCGCATTCCGCCATCCGTCATGTCCGCCGCCCCCCGCTGGCCCCCATCCCCGCGCGCCCTTTCCAAACAGCGCAAAAGACGCTATGAAGCCCCGGCGGCCACGCCGCCCCCCAACCCGCGCCCCGCGCCGCATATGGCGCGCGCGCCATCATCGCAATTTCCGGAGACAGACATGGCTCTCAGCATAGGCATCGTCGGGCTGCCCAACGTGGGCAAGTCCACCCTGTTCAACGCGCTGACCAAGGCCCAGAACGCCGAGGCGGCCAACTACCCCTTCTGCACCATTGAACCCAACAAGGCCACGGTGGCCGTGCCCGATGCACGCATCGACAAGCTGACCGAAATGGCCAAGCCGCAGAAGACCATCAGCGCCACGGTGGACTTCATCGACATTGCCGGGCTGGTGCGCGGGGCCAGCAAGGGCGAAGGGCTGGGCAACCAGTTTCTGGCCAACATCCGCGAATGCGCCGCCATTCTTGAAGTGGTGCGCTGCTTCGACGACGAGAACATCACCCACGTGGACGGTGCCATCGACCCCATCCGCGACATAGAGACCATAGAGACCGAACTGCTGCTGGCCGACATCCAGTCCGCCGAAAAGCGGTACGAGCGCCTGTCCAAGTCGTCCAAGTTCGACAAGGAAGCCAAGGCCGCGGCTGACGAACTGGGCAGCCTGCTGGAACACATGAACGCGGGCAACCCGGCTTCCACCTTTGAAGGCAAGGACAACGACCTGTTCAAGCAGGCCATGCGCGAAATGGGCCTGATCACCGCCAAGAAGGTCATCTACTGCGCCAACGTGGACGAGGCCAACCTGGACGGCACCAACGACCACGTGCGCCGCGTGCGCGAACTGGCCGAGCAGCGCGGCTGCGACATGGTGGTCATCTGCGCCAAGATCGAGGAAGAGCTTCAGGGCCTTTCCGACGAGGAACAGGCCGAGATGCTGGCATCCTACGGCATCAAGGAAAGCGGCCTCGTCAGCATCATCCGCACCGGCTACCACACGCTGGGCCTGGCCAGCTACTTTACCGTGGGCGAAAAGGAAGTGCGCGCCTGGACCATCCAGCAGGGCTGGAAGGCCCCGGCCTGCGCGGGCGTGATCCACACCGACTTCGAACGCGGCTTCATCCGGGCCGAGGTTATCGGCTACGACGACTACGTGAAGCACGGCACCGAAGCGGCCTGCCGTTCCGCCGGGGTGCTGCGCGTGGAAGGCAAGGAATACGTGATGAAGGACGGCGACGTGGTACACTTCCTGTTCAACGTGTAGAACTGGCACGCCAAGAAACAAAAGCCCCGGGGGGTCCGCAAGGATCCCCCGGGGCTTTTGCTTTTCGAAGGAAAAACAATCCCTTTAGCCTTGGCCCGCTCACAGAAAACGTGCCGCCACAAGCGCATCGGGGATGCTTGCAACCGATAAAAACATTAATTTACAGATAGATACAAGGCGTAAAGAAAAAATCACGACAACATCTAGACACCAACAAAAAAGTAACTAATTACCTCAGAATGAGCAAGCAACCCTCTCACATGCAAGGCTAACACATTGGAAACCCCAAAATCATCTTTTCAAATATTGTCACTCGATGGTGGTGGAATAAAAGGATTATTCTCAGCAGCACTGCTAGCACATATCGAGAAAGACTTTAATATCAAAATTTGTGATCACTTCGACCTTATTACAGGAACTTCTACGGGTGGCATTATTGCACTCGGACTTGGGAAAGGCTTAGCACCTAAAGAGATCGTCGAATTCTACGTCCAAGAAGGTCCAAAAATATTTCCGCAAGCATTTTGGAGGCATTTGACGCATTACGTCACAACCAAATTTCGAGGAGACCAACTTGAAAAAAGTCTCCAGTCATGTCTGGGGAACTCCCTATTAGGGGACAGCACTAAACGACTTGTTATCCCTTCGTACAGCACCAGCGAAGACGATATCTATCTATTCAAAACGCCACACCACCCACGACTTAGACGCGACTGGAAAGTGCCGATGTGGCAAGTTGCCATGGCAACCACAGCCGCTCCAACTTATTTCCCTTCCTTCAACAAAATTGAACATGCTCGGTTAATCGACGGGGGGGTTTGGGCAAATAATCCATCCATGGTCGGAATAATTGAGGCGCAAAGCCTATTAAACGCCCCTCTCAGCACTTTAAAAATTTTCAATATTGGCACAACCGATCCAATCAAAGGTCGATCACCCAAACTCGACTCAGGAGGAAAGTGGCATTGGAAAAGCGAAGCATCTGATGTCATTCTAAAAGGGCAAAGCAAGGGCGCTTACACACAAGCGTCCCTGCTACTCGGAACAGATAACGTAATTCGCCTTGACCCGCCTGTTCCAGATGGGTTGTTCGGGCTCGATAAAATATCTGTCGCCGAACTAATGGGAAAAGCTGCTCATTTCAGTCGCCAGATTAGCCCCGTAATTGAAAAAACATTTCTAGCCCACAAAGCTGCACCATATACGCCCGAATATGGCTCCAAGGAATAACACCATGACTGACGCGTCAAATTACTCGTTATTGCTCGATGAAATTGCCGCGGAGCTCGACATTCCGCCCAGCAAATATGCGCAAGCCGTCCAACGCTACACATCAGTTGGTGAATGGCTTTGCGGAGACGACAACAGCGACTGCATGGACGATCCAGATGTTTATCCGCAAGGATCATTTAGGTTAGGCACTATTGTTCGCCCGCTAAAAGATGGCAAAGAGTCTGATTACGATATTGATTTAGTATTTGAGATAAAAAAAGAAAAATACGCAACGACGTCTAAAGAAATAAAAGAACGCGTTGGAACGCGCCTCAATAACCACGGAACCTACAGAAGGCTACTCAAACCGGAAGGACGTCGCTGCTGGACACTTGAATACTCGGAAACTGATGACGTTGGTTTTCACCTCGACATTCTTCCAGCAATCCCCAAGACACCCCGCACTGGTGCTATCCACATCACGCATAGGTCTGGCAATGGAACCTACGAATGGTCCACAAGCAACCCCAAGGGATATGCGCAATGGTTTGAAGCAAAAAACATTACAGCGTTTATCACCTTGGAGAAAACACAAAAAAACATGCTCTTTGAAAGCAACAGAGAGCTATTCTCTAGCGTTGACGATGTGCCTAACCAACTCATAAAAACCCCACTACAAAGGACTATCCAGATATTAAAAAGGCATCGAGATCAAAGGTTCGCGAACCACCCGTCGCACTCTTCAAAGCCGATATCAATGATCATAACCACCCTAGCAGCACAACTCTATTCTAATGAAACCACGACATTCGAAGCTTTAAAAAACATTGTGTTCAAACTTGACGCGCATGCCAACCTACAACAGCATGACTTCATATTGGAAAAAAGCTTAGCAGACCAAAAACTCATCCTAAGAACCCCCGACGACAAGTGGATTATACCAAACCCTGTCGCCCCTGAAGAGAATTTTGCAGATCGATGGCATGAAAACAACCATGAAAGAGCCAAAATGTTTTTCCAGTGGGTAAAATGGGTTCGTGAGGACCTCGTGGACATTTTGGCCAAACGATCAGTCGCACAATTAACCGAATCCATCGAACCATTTTTCGGCGAGCGAGCTGTAAAAATGGCCAGCTCACGGCTCCCCTTCCTCACGGCGCCAGGAATTATCACGCTGATACCAACAAACACCCCGCACATTGAAATCACCAACCCACCAAAACCATGGTCCAAATAGGGGGAGGCCAACTTGAAAGAAATAGTTGAAAGACACTTCCAAGAACTAGTCTCGGAATTTAAATACCTCTCTCTGGTCCATGAGGAGCCAGAAATATTCTCAATTCAAGGAAACATCGAATTTACAAGCAGTTACAGTGAAGAAATCATTCACGACTCTTACAACATTACAATCTTTATACCAAGCGACTACCCCAACTCACCACCCTGCGCCCAAGAAACGGGCGGAAGAATACACCCAAGCTTCCACACCCATAACGAAGGCACCCTCTGCCTTGCTTCAAATATAGAGACCGTCCGCATATTTGATGAAAATCGTACCCTTATGCACTTTGTCAAAGCACTTCTTATCCCATACCTACACCAACACTCATACTATGAAAAATACGGGAAAATGCCTTTTGGAGAACTTTCGCATGGAGCCAAGGGGATTGTTGAATACTACGGAGAATACTTCAACACTAGCAATCCCATCATTACGCTATTATTACTAAAAATAATAGCTGAGGACAACTACAGAGGCCACTCTATTTGCCCATGTGGGAGCGGAAAAAAAATCCGAATCTGCCATGGAGAAAAACTCCTAGCTCTAAAGAAATTAAAGCCAAATTCTTTTTTCGTTTACGAGTATGCGGAGTGCGTTTTTGATGGGCTTGAATCAGACAGCATACCAACAGAGCTCAAAAGCAATTATATATATAAAAAAATAAGCAACAAGAACGTATGGCAGCATAGGAGCACCACACACAGTCCTACAAAATAATATAATCTTTGCACTACATTATATCATACTGAGACCACCACTGACTTCTAGGATAACTTTCCACTACTGACGTCAAGCCCCTTCCCTCATTAGAACTCCCCCCACCCTTGCACTCGCCCTGCCCCGACGGTATACAAAATCTCCAAACACTTCGGCACACTTCGCGCCGTCAGGACAGGAGCACGCCATGGCAACGCATCCGCAGGCCGGGCAGCGGCCCGAAGCTTCGCAACTGGTGGATATTCCGGCGCTGGTCGCCGCCTACTATACCGAGCACCCGGATACCACCGCGCCCGAGCGGCGCGTGTCCTTTGGCACCTCCGGCCACCGGGGCGGCGCGCTGACCGGCAGCTTCAACGAGGAACACATCCTCGCCGTCACCCAGGCGGTGTGCGAATACCGCGCGCAGGCAGGCATAACCGGCCCGCTGTTCCTCGGCATGGACACCCACGCCCTGTCGGAACCCGCCCACCGCACCGCACTGGAAGTGTTGGCCGCCAACGGCGTGTCCACGGTCATCCAGCAGGGCGGCGGCTACACCCCCACCCCGGTCATCTCGCACGCCATCCTCACCTGGAACGCGGGCCGCGCGCAGGGTCTTGGTGATGGCATCGTCATTACCCCCTCCCACAACCCCCCGGAAGACGGCGGCTTCAAGTACAATCCGCCCCACGGCGGCCCGGCAGACACAGATGCCACCAAGTGGATTCAGCGCCGCGCCAACGAACTTCTGGATGACGGCAACCGCGCCGTGCGCCGCATGCACCTGCGCAATGCGCTGTCCGCCCCGTGCGTGAGCCAGCGCGACTTCGTGCGCGGCTACGTGGCCGACCTTGCCTCCGTGGTGGACATGCCCGCCATCAAGGCCGCCGGGCTGAAGCTGGGCGCAGACCCGCTGGGCGGCTCGTCGCTGGCCTACTGGCACCCCATTGCCGAAGCCTACGGCCTCGACATCACCGTGGTGAACGACGCGGTGGACCCCACCTTCCGGTTCATGCCGCTGGACAAGGACGGCAAGATCCGCATGGACTGCTCGTCCCCGTGGGCCATGGCCGGGCTGATCAATCTCCGCGACAAGTTCGACGTGGCCTTCGGCAACGACGCCGACGCGGACCGCCACGGCATCGTCACAGCATCGGGCCTGATGAACCCCAACCACTACCTGGCCGTGGCGGTGTGGTACCTGTTCCGCCACCGCCCGCAGTGGTCGCCGCAGTGCGCCGTGGGCAAGACGCTGGTCACCAGTTCCATGGTGGACCGGGTGGCCGCATCGCTGGGCCGCAAGGTGGTGGAGGTGCCCGTGGGCTTCAAGTGGTTCGTGCAGCCGCTGCTGGAAGGCAGTTGCGGCTTCGGGGGGGAGGAAAGCGCCGGGGCGTCCTTCCTGCGGCGCGACGGCACGGTGTGGACCACCGACAAGGACGGCCTGCTGCTGAACCTGCTGGCGGCGGAAATCATGGCCGTGGAAGGCCGCGATCCGGCGGAACTGTACGCCAAGCTCACGGAACAGTTCGGCGCGCCGCTGTACGAACGCCTGCAATCGCCCGCCGGGGCGGAACGCCGGGCCGTGCTGGCCAACCTTTCGCCCGATGTGCTGACCGCCACCGAACTTGCGGGCGCGCCCATCACCGCCATGCTGACCAAGGCCCCCGGCAACGGCGCGTCAATCGGAGGCCTGAAAGTCATCACCGACGACGGCTGGTTTGCCGCGCGCCCCTCCGGCACAGAGGACATGTACAAGATCTACACGGAAAGCTTCAAGGGTTCCGACCACCTGAAGCGCATCCAGCAGGAAGCCGTGGACATCGTGGACCGGGCCTTTGCGGCTGCCGGGGTATAGGCGGCAGACGGCACTATAACGTCGCCTTATAGAAAGACGCGCGGGGCGTTAACGCTCATTGACCGCGCCATCGCACACGGCTATGTTCGTCAGCAATTCCGGGGGGCGAACGCGTAGCGCGCCAGCCCAAGGACAAGACGGACCGCACCGTGTTTACCGGGCATCCATCAGGCCGCCGCCCCACGCAGGCGCGGCGGCGAAACCACGGCGCACCACGCGCGCAGGCAGAAGGACGTTCCGATGAAATTCCTGGTCGTTGACGACGACTTCGACAGCCGCAGACTGGTCCAGAAAATCCTTCACCCCTACGGGTATGTCGACATCGCCACCGACGGCGAGGAAGGCGTGCAGGCCTTCGCTTCCGCCCTCAAGGACGGCGAACCCTACGACGTGGTCACCCTCGACATCCTCATGCCCAACGCCGACGGGCAGCAGGCCCTGCGCGAAATCCGCGAAATCGAAAAAGAAGAGGGCGTAGCCCCCGAAAAGGCCGTGAAGGTCATCATGATCTCCGGCCTGGACGATTCGCAGGAAGTGCACGACGCCTTCTTTCTGGGCGATGCCGTCAGCTTCATCGTAAAGCCCATCCGCCGCCAGCTGCTGCTGGACGAAATCGAAAAGCTCGGCGTGCATCTGGAAAAGACCGAAAAGTAGGCACGCCTACTTCCCCTTTTCAATGTGTCGCGCACTTGCGGGTCGCGCCGTGTCCGGCTATTACCGGTGCACCGGCGCGCTCGCCGTGTTCCCGGTGCGTCCGGCGTGTACCTTGTTACCGCAGCAAGGGCCACGCCGCATCAGCCGTATCACCTGCATCGGGGCAGGCCGCGCCACCGTACCGGGGCAGACCGCGCCCCACATTGTTCGCGACAGCGCCACACACACCGCAGCCGGGCCGTGACCGCCGTGCCCGCGCCGCGCATTCCACTCACCCCCACTGGCCCCCACCACAGGCCGACCCCTTCCAGGAGGCAACACATGTCCATTCCCGCCGACCTGCTCTACACCGATACCCACGAATGGGTGCGCATCGAAGGTGACGAGGCCGTCATCGGCATCACCCAGTTTGCCCAGGAACAGCTGGGCGACCTGACCTTCGTCGACCTGCCCGCCGTGGGCGACACCCTGGCCACCGGCCAGGAAATGGGTTCGGTGGAATCGGTGAAGGCCGCCAGCGAACTGTACTCGCCCCTTGCCGGCACCGTCAGCGCCGTCAACGACGCCCTGTCCGGCGCGCCGGAACTGGTGAACCAGTCGCCCTACACCGACGGCTGGATGGTACGCGTGAAGCTTTCCGCCACGCCCGAAGGCCTGCTCTCCGCCGCCGACTACGAAGCCGTCGTCGCGCGCGAAGCCCACTAGCGGCAAGGAGCAACCCATGCCGTTCATCCCGCACTCCCCAGAGGAGGTCCGGGAAATGCTCTCCGTCATCGGCGTGCAGAGCATCGAGGACCTTTTCGTCGATATTCCGGCAGAGATGCGCCCGCGCAGCTTCGAGCTGCCCCAGGGCCTCAGCGAAATGCAGGTGCTGGCCAAGATGGAAGAAATGGCCGCCCGCAACCGCACCGACGTGGTCAGCTTTCTGGGCGGCGGTTTCTACAGCCACCACATCCCCGCTGCCGTCGATGCGCTGGTCTCGCGCGGTGAATTCTACACCGCCTACACCCCCTACCAGCCGGAAGCCTCGCAGGGCACCCTGCAGGCCATCTTCGAGTACCAGACGGCGGTGTGCCGCCTGCTGGACATGGATTGCGCCAATGCCTCCGTATATGATGGAGGCTCGGCCATTTTCGAAGCCATGATGATGGCCGTGCGCGCCACCAAGCGCCGCAAGCTGGTCATCGACGAGGCCGTCAGCCCCATCTGGCGCACCATGCTGGCCTCGTACACGTCCAACCTTTCGCTCGATCTGGTCACCGTGCCGCAGGTGGACGGCAAGTCGGACATGGCCGCCCTGAAGGCCGCCGTGGATACCGGCTGCGCCGCAGTGGTGGTGCAAAACCCCAACTTCTTCGGGGTGGTGGAAGACTTCACCGACCTGTTCGCGCACGCCAAGAGCCAGAAGGCCGCCTCGGTCATTTCGGTGTACCCGGTCATGCAGTCGGTGCTGAAAACGCCCGGTGAAATGGGCGCGGACATCGCCGTGGCCGAAGGCCAGTCGCTGGGCCAGCCGCTAAGCTTCGGCGGGCCGTACCTCGGCATCATGACCTGCACCAAGGACATGGTGCGCCAGATGCCGGGCCGCATCGTGGGCCGCACCAACGACATCGAAGGCCGCACCGGCTACGTGCTGACGCTGCAGGCGCGCGAACAGCACATCCGCCGTGCCAAAGCCACGTCCAACATCTGCTCCAACCAGGCCCTGTGCGCCCTGCGCACGCTGGTGCACCTGTGCCTGCTGGGACCGGAAGGCCTGATCCGCACGGCGGAACTATCCATGGAACGCGCCCGCTACGCCATGGAACGGCTTACCGCTATCGCCGGGGTGCGCCCGCTGAACACCGCCCCCTTCGGCAACGAATTCGCCGTGCGGCTGCCCATTCCCGCCTTCGAGGCGGTGGACAGGCTTACCGCGCGCGGCTACGTGCCCGGCTTTCCCGTGGGGCGCTACTACGCAGGCATGGACGACGTGCTGCTGGTGGCCTGCACCGAAAAGAACAGCTTCGAACAGGTCGGCATTCTGGCCGAAATGCTGGGAGGTATCCTGTGAAGACCGCCTTCGCCGCATCCGTCCCAGGCCGCACCGCCTGCCTGCCCGCACAGCCCAAGAAGCACGCGGCGGACATGTTGCCCGCAAACCTGCTGCGCGCCAAACGCCCCGCCCTGCCGGAACTCGGCGAGCTGGACGTGGTGCGTCACTTCACGCGGCTGTCGCGCCTGAACTTCGGGGTGGATTCCAATTTCTACCCCCTCGGCTCGTGCACCATGAAGTACAACCCCAAGTTCACCGAACAGGTGGCCGCCCTGCCCGGCTTTACCCGGCTGCACCCGCTGATGGCCCAGTTGAAGGGCGCGGGCCAGTACACCCAGGGCGCCCTTGAGGTGATGTGGGAAACAGAGCGCCTGCTGTGCGAAATCACCGGCATGCGCGCGTTCACCCTGCACCCCATGGCGGGCGCGCACGGCGAGCTTACCGGGGCCATGCTCATCGCCGCCTACCACAAGGACAAGGGCAACCGTAAGACCAAGGTCATCTGCCCCGATTCCGCCCACGGCACCAACCCCGCATCCGCCGCACTGGCAGGCTACGAGGTGGTGAACATCGAATCCAAGGACGGCATGGTCGACCCGGACGCGCTGGAAGCCGCCCTGGACGACGACGTGGCCGCCCTGATGATGACCTGCCCCAACACCCTGGGGCTGTTCGAAAACCACCTGCCGCGCATCGTCGAAAAGCTGCGCGCGGTGGACGCCCTGCTGTACTACGACGGCGCCAACCTGAACGCCATTCTCGGCAAGATGCGCGTGGGCGACGTGGGCTTCGACGTGGTGCACCTGAACCTGCACAAGACCTTCGCCACCCCGCACGGCGGCGGCGGCCCCGGTGCCGGTCCGGTGGGCGTCAGCGAACGGCTGGTGCCGTACCTGCCCATATCGCGGGTGGAAAAGCTGCACGATGGCCGCTACTACCTGAACTACGACCATCCGAAGTCCATCGGCTTCATGGCCCCGTTCTACGGCAACTTCGGCGTGCTGCTCAAAGCCTATGCCTACATCCTGCGCCTGGGCGGCGAAGGGCTGGAACGCGTTTCGGAATACGCGGTGCTCAACGCCAACTATCTGCGCAAGCGGCTGGAAAAGGTGCTGGAAATCCCCCACGACCGCATCTGCATGCACGAGTTCGTGGCGTCGGCCTGCAACCACGCCGAATGCGGCATCCGCGCGCTGGACGTGGCCAAGGCCCTGCTGGACAAGGGCTACCACGCCCCCACCATCTACTTCCCGCTCATCGTCAAGGAATGCATGATGTTCGAGCCCACGGAAACCGAGAGCAGGCAGACGCTCGACGAATTCGCGGACGACCTCATCGCCATTCTGGAATCGGCGGCGCAGAATCCCGACGCCCTGCACGCGGCCCCGGTGACCACGCCGGTGCGCAGGCTGGACGAGACGGCTGCGGCCCGCAACATGGTGCTGACGGATGACGCCTAGCACCCGCTACGACATGATCATACTCGGAGGAGGGCCCGGCGGAAGCCGGGCCGCCTTCGATGCGGCGGCGCGCGGGCTTTCCGTGGCGCTGGTGGACCGCGACGGACTGGGCGGCACCTGCCTGAACCGGGGGTGCATCCCCACCAAGCTGCTGCTGGGGGCCACCGCCGCCCAGCCGCTGCTGGAAGCGCAAAAGAAGCTGAAGGGCGCCGAAGGGCACATCACCTTCGACCTGCCCGCCCTGCAACAGCGCAAGGACCGCTACGTCAAGGGCACCCGTCAGGCCTTGGAAAAACGTATGAAGGCGGCGGGCATCGCCGTGTACGCGGGCGAAGGCCGGATGGTCGCCGCGCCGCAAACCGGTGCGGACGGCGAACTGGCCGTCATCGCCGCGCAGGCCGACGGCACCACGCAGGAAACCCGTCTCGGCTGGGGTACCCTGATCGTGGCCACCGGCTCCACCCCGGCCAGCTTTCCCGGCCTTGCCGCCGACGGTGCGGCGGTGCTCGACTCCACCGCGCTGCTTGATGTGACCGAAGCCCCCGAAAGCCTGATCGTGGTTGGCGGCGGCGCCATAGGCCTGGAAATGGCCGACTTCTTCTCTCGCCTTGGCTCGCGCATCACCATCGTGGAAGGCATGGGCCGCCTGGCCCCCACCGAGGACGCGGAAGTGGGCGACACCCTGCGCAAGGTCTATGCGCGCGAGGGGTGGGCCATCCACACCGGGCGCAAGGTGGCCTCGCTGGCCACTGTTGATGGGCACGCCGTGCTGCGCTTCGAGGACGGCGAGGAACTGACCGCCAGCAAGGCCTTGCTGGCCGTGGGGCGCCGCCCCGCGTCCGTCGGCATCGGGCTGGAGGCGCTGGGCGCAACCCTGCGCGGCCCTGGC
>NZ_VRYY01000732.1 GCF_015731765.1 Nitratidesulfovibrio oxamicus | reverse complement strand
CAGCGAGCAGGCCAGGGCCAGCTTGCGGCGCGGAATGCGCAGGTACACGCCGGGGGACATGCGCCCGACCAGCAGGGCGACCGCTGCGCCCAGCGCGGCGGCGGCGCACAGGTGCATGCCAGACAGGGCGATGGCGTGGATCAAAGAGGCTCGGGCCACAAGGTCCAGGTCGCGGCTGTCCAGATGAAAGCGGTCGCCCAGCACCAGCGCGGGCAGAAACGCCCCCGCCGGGGTGGGCGGTTGGGGAGCGTTGCCGGGAGCGGCCACAGCGGCGGATTCCGGCGCGGGTGCCCCCGGCCCAAATGGCCCCTGTCCGGGCGTCTCCTGTCCTGCCGTCCCCGAAAGGGATGTCCCCGATACGAACGCTTCTGCCGAGGCCTTGCGGCGGGGATTTGCGCCGGTGCTCTTTTTTGCGGGCGGCTTCGTGCCAGCGGCGGCCGCCGCATCACCGTTCCTGGCGTCCGGCCCGCCTTCAGCGTCCGGTCTGCCGTTTTCCGGCGCGCCATGCAGGGCGATGGCCCGCAGCATGGCGGTGCGCAGATTCTCGCGGAACGTCCACCCCGCGGACGGGCTGCCCTCCACCCGGGGCGCGCCCTTGACGCGGGTGGTCCAGGCGCGGAAGCGCACATCGCGCGAGGCCCAGAAGGCCGCG
>NZ_VRYY01000731.1 GCF_015731765.1 Nitratidesulfovibrio oxamicus | reverse complement strand
CCCCACGCTGCCCGCCACGAAGGCCTCGCGCCCGCTGGCAAGCACGGCCTCGCGCGCTGCGCGGGCCATGGCCCGGTTGAACTCCACCACGTCGGGGGCGCCGGGGCCGGTGCCCAGTTTGTAGATGCAGCCGCCGAAGGTGTTGGTGGTCAGCACGTCGGCCCCGGCCCGCAGATAGTCGGCATGAATGCCCACCAATATGTCGGGCCGGGCCAGGCAGAACAGTTCCGGGCTTACGCCGGGCGGCAACCCGCGCGACTGGAGCATGGTGCCCATGCCGCCATCGAAGACCAGCCGACGACCTGACCGAAGCGCTTGACGAAAATCTGGCACAGCCTGTACTCCTGAAACTTGGCTCGCAGGCGATGAGAAACCCGCGCCCCGCGAGTGTTCCGAAAACATGCCCGACCGGCGCGTACCGCCGCACGGGAAAGCCTGTGTACCGGAAAGCCTTGTAAAGGACAAACAAAAATCATACCATCCCGGCCTGTACGGCCCCGTCACGCATAGTGGGACCCCGCTACACGACGCACGAACCGGCGCGGCCTGCGCCGCGCCTTTACCGGATACCATGACAGATACAGTGAAAACGCCGCGCCGCGCCGCACGCACGCGTGGCGCCAAGGCCTCCGGGCCCGCGGGGGCTTCCGGCGCCATGCCCCT
>NZ_VRYY01000730.1 GCF_015731765.1 Nitratidesulfovibrio oxamicus | reverse complement strand
GAAGGTGGTCAGCGCCAGCCCCCTGTCCAGGGCCTGGGCCTCGCCCGCCTCGCGCAGGCACAGCACGCGCGGCAGCCAGCCCAGGCTCTTGCCGCCCTCCACCAGCAGCACATCGGCACGCACCAGCGGCAGCAGGTCGGCCAGATGCCGCCGGGTGGACCAGAACACCGCGCACTCGCCTTCGGCAATGCCTATGACCGTCCGCCCCGGCTTCATCAGCCGGGCGGTGTCCGTTTCCGCCTTGTCCAGATTGTGGTGGGTGTGCTTGGCCACGGCCACGGTCAGGCCGCGCGCCTCCAGCGCGTCGGCCAGCAGCGCGGTGCAGGTGGTCTTGCCCGAATTCTTGAACCCGATGATGCTCACTGCCTTCACGGCGTCCTCCGTATGGCTGGTGCGGTGCACGGCACGCTCCCGCGCGCTGCTCCGCGTGTCGCCCTTTTGCAGTCATCCTAGCGTTGGCCCGGTTCCGGCACAAGCCGGGACTGATAAAAGGAACGCCGCCCGCGCGTCCCCTTTCCCGATACGGGAACATGGACGCACGGACGGCGCGTGATGCCGCCTTGCGCGCTGCCCGGCACCCTGCACATGGCCTGTGGCCACATGCGGGGCTGCCGGCACCGCCCGTCGCGAGGCTGGCGGGAAACCGCCCCGCGCCCAAGGAGGCAGGGAT
>NZ_VRYY01000729.1 GCF_015731765.1 Nitratidesulfovibrio oxamicus | reverse complement strand
GGCAGGCCGCCGCCGCGCTGAGGGCGGAACTGCGCTTTTTCGACGCGGCCAGCCTGGCCGCCGTGCCCGTGCCGCACCCGTCCCCCAAGGCGGCAGAGGTGCTGGGCGTGACGGAAGTGGGCGTGGCAGAGGCCGCCGCCCTGCTCTCCGCCCGGCAGACAGGCGATGCCGCTGTCCTGCTGGTTCCCAAGTCCGCCGCGCAGGGCGTCACCGTGGCCGTGGCCTTCACCCCCGCTGCTGCCGCCCCGGGCGACGATCTTCGCGCTCACACCGCATCCCCGCAAACCGCCCCGACCTCTCCAACCGGCGAGACCACACCATGACCATCGCTCCCCTGCGCGTCATCGGGCTCGGCCCCGGCGACGCCGCCCTGCTCACCCCGCAGGCCCGCGCCGCCATTGCCGCGTCCGACTGCATCGTCGGCTACACCTTGTACGTGGAACTGGTGCCGGAAGAACTGCGCCATGACCGGGAAGTGCTGGCCACCGGCATGATGGCCGAGATGGAACGCTGCAACGCCGCCATCGACGCCGCCCTGACGGGCCGGGCCACCTGCGTGGTCTGCTCCGGCGACCCCGGCGTGTACGCCATGGCCGGGCTGGTGTTCGAACTGCTGGACCGGCGCGGCCTTGCCCACCTGGCCCACGCGGTGGAGGTGGTGCCCGGCGTGCCCGCCC
>NZ_VRYY01000728.1 GCF_015731765.1 Nitratidesulfovibrio oxamicus | reverse complement strand
CGCGGGCTGAAGCCCGTCCTGCTGGGCGGCCCGGCAGAGGCGGCGCTGGGGGCCGACGTGGCCCGCCGCGCCAATACCCCGGCCCTGAACCTGTGCGGCCGCTTCACCCTGCCGGAACTGGTGGCCTTCACCCGCTCGCTGCGCCTGCTGGTCACGCCGGACACCGGCCCCATGCACGTGGCTGCCTGGACCCAGACCCCCACCCTCAACCTGTCCATGGGGCCGGTGAACGCCTGGGAAACCGCCCCCTTTCCTCCCGGCCACCATGTGCTGCGCGCCACCATCAGTTGCGTGGGCTGCTGGCGGTGCATCCAGCCTTCCGTGCTCTGCCGCGACAGGTTCGACCCAGTGCGGGTAGCGTCGCTGGTGCATGCGCTGCTGCGGGAACAGGACGCCGCCCCGGCGCTGTCGGCCAATGGCGCGAATGGCGCCACCGCCACCTCGCGCCTTGTCCGGCTGCGCCTTCCCGGACTGGAACTGCTGCGCACCGGGCGTGACGCGCTGGGCCTGTTCGACCTCGTCCCGCTGAACGGCAACGGCAACGAAGAACGGGCAATGCCCCGCCGCCTGTTCGGCCAGTTCTGGAAGGCCTTTTGGGCGTGGCGGCTCGGCCTGCACGGCGAGGCCGCCGCCCGCCGGGCCTGGGCCGACCTTGCCGCCGCCTCGCCCCGCCTGGCC
>NZ_VRYY01000733.1 GCF_015731765.1 Nitratidesulfovibrio oxamicus | reverse complement strand
CTGCGCCAGCGGCGCCGCGACCAAGCCGGGCGGGTGCGGCGGCGGCAATGGCGGCGGGTGCGGCTGCTCCGGCTAATCCGGCTAATCCGGCTAATCCGGTCGATCAGGCTGATTCGGCTGATTCGGCCACAGCTTCACGCCTTCCACCTTCTCTTCCCGCACATGGCAAAACGGCGGGCCACCCCACCGGGATGGCCCGCCGTTGCATCGGCACTATCCGTACGCGCGGCCTACGCCTGCGCTGCAAATCCGCCCGGCCCGTCCGACTCGCCAGCCTCGCCTGCATCATCGGGACGCAACCCGGCCATCATCAGGCCGATGGCCTCCACCTTGGCGGTGTCGTCCTTGTCGAACACGTCGATGAACCGGCCCCGGTACATCACCGCGATGCGATCCGCCAGTTCCAGCGCCTCGTTCAGGTCGCCGGTGACCAGCAGTACCCCTGCGGTGGAGCGCGCCTCCAGCAGCCTGCCCCACACTTCCTCGGTGGCGGAAATATCCAGCCCCTGGGTGGGGTTTTCGGCCACGATGACTTCCGGCTTGCGGAAGAACTCGCGCCCGATGACCAGCTTTTGCAGGTTGCCGCCCGAAAGCGCCCGCGCGGACGCTGTGATGTCGCCGGGCTGCACGTTGTACTCCCACACCACCCGCTTCACCGCGTTGACTGCTTCGGCCCGGTCCAGGAACACGCCCTTGGCGAACAGGTTGCGCGTGGTCAGCAGAAAGTTGTCAACCAGATCCAGTTGACGGCAGGTGGCAAGGCCCTGCCGGTCCTCGGGGATGTAGGCCAGCCCGCGCCTGCCGGGAGGCCCGGCGAAGAATTCTCGCCACGGGCGGCCAAGGATGCGCACCTCGCCCGCTTCGGGCCGGGCCAGGCCGCAGATGGCTTCCACCAGTTCCTTCTGCCCGTTGCCCGCCACACCGGCGATGGCCACGATCTCGCCGCGCCGTACCTCCAGCGAGACGTCGGAAAGCCCGGCACCGGAAAGGTGCTCGACAGACAGCACCGTGTCCACCGGAGTCAGCCGCTTGGCGTCCACCTGCAGCACCACGTCGCGGCCCACCATGCGGTTGGCCAGCACGGTCTGGTTGGGCACGTCGGCCTCGCTGAACTCGTCCACCACCTCGCCTCGGCGCAGGATGGCTATCTCGTCGGCGACGGTCAGCACTTCCTGCAACTTGTGGCTGATGAACACCAGCGCCTTGCCCTGGTCGGCCATGCGCCACATGGCTTCGAACAGTTGGTCGGTCTCGCGCGGGGTAAGCACCGCCGTGGGTTCGTCCAGGATCAGCACGCGGCTGTCGCGGTACAGCAGCTTCAGGATTTCCACCCGCTGCCGCTCGCCCATGGACAGGCCGCCCACGCGGGCCACCGGGTCCACGGCCAGGCCGTAGCGTTCGGCCAGTGCGGCCACCTCGTCGCGCATGCGTGCGGGGCGCAACAGCATGTCGGGCGACTGGCCCAGCAGCACGTTTTCCGCCACGGTCATGGAATCCACCAGCATGAAGTGCTGGTAGACCATGCCGATGCCAGCGCGCAGGGCATCGCGCGGCGACGCGAACACCGTGGGCGCGCCGTCCACCACGATGGTGCCCGCGTCCTGGCGCAGCCTGCCGGCCAGGATGGACATGAGCGTGGACTTGCCCGCGCCGTTCTCGCCAAGCAAGGCCTTGATGCAGCCGGGGCGGATGTCCAGGGTGATGTCGTGGTTGGCGCGCACCTTGCCGAACGACTTGCAGATGCCGTCCAGGCGCACCACCGGCGGCAGGTGGGCGTGGGCCTCGCGGGCGTGCCGGGGCGTTGCCGGCGCCACGGCGGCAGGGATATGCGGCGTATCGCTCATGGCATCATTCCTCGGGCTCGATGTTCACGCCCAGCGCAGCGGGCGCGGCGCGCCCGCCGCCGCGCGCCGAAGAGGCCAGCAGCACCAGCACGGTCAGCGCGTAGGGCAGCATGAGCATCAGCGACGAGGGCAGGTTGGCCCCCATGGCCTGCAAGCGCAATTGCAGGGCCATCACCCCGCCGAACAGGTACGCGCCGAACACGGCGCGGCCAGGCCGCCAGAAGGCGAAGATGACCAGCGCCACTGCAATCCAGCCGCGCCCGGAAGTCATGTTGTTGGTCCACAGGTGGGTGTAGGCCAGCGACAGGTAGGCTCCACCCAGCCCGGCCAGAAAACCGCCGGTGAAGATGCCGCACCAGCGGATGCGCACCGGCGAAAGCCCGGCGGCGGATGCGGCGGCGGGGTGTTCGCCCGCGGCGCGCAGGGCCAGCCCCGGACGGGTGCGGGCCATGAACAGCCAGAACAGCGGCGGCAGCAGGTACGACAGGTATACCATCGCGTCGTGCCGGAAAAAGATGGCGCCCAGTACGGGAATGTCCGCGAGCACCGGCACGGCGAAGGCCTGGAAGCCGGTGGTGGTGATGCCCACGTACGGCGTGCCCAGAAAGTCGGCCAGCCCCAGCCCCAGGATGGTCAGCGCAAGGCCGGACACCACCTGGTTGCCCTGAAAGATCAGGCAGACCACCCCGTGCAGCAGGGACAACCCGCCCCCGCACAGCCCGGCTGCCAGCACCCCGGCCCACGGGTTGCCGGTGATGTGGGTGGCCAGAAACGCGGTGAACGCGCCCACGATCATCATGCCTTCCACACCCAGGTTCAGCACACCGGAACGTTCGGTGAACATTTCGCCAAGTGTGGCGTACAGGATGGGCGTGCCCGACTGCACCGTGGCGGCCAGGATGGAGAGCAGCAGCGCGGTATCCATGTCCATGCTAGCTTCTCCCCTTCAGCGTGAAGCGGTAGCGGTCGAAGAACTGCCCGGCCAGCACCGAAAGCAGGATCATGCCTTCAAGAATGCCCCCGAAGGCGGCGGGCACCTGCAAGTCCAGCTGCAGGTGTTCCACGCCCACACGCAACCCCGCCAGCAGAAAGGCGAAACAGGCGATGGAACCGACGCGCAGGCGCGACAGCCAGGCCACCACGATGGCGGTGTAGCCGTAGCCCACCATGATGCTGGGTTGCAGGCGGTTGACCGTGGCCGATGTTTCGATGCACCCGGCAAAGCCCGCCAGTGCGCCGCACAGCGTCATGACCAGCAGCACCAGCAGGTTGTACGGCATGCGGGCATAGCGGGCGGCGCGGGGGTTTTCGCCCCCGGCCAGCAGTTCGAAGCCGAGGCGGGTGCGCTTCAAGAACACGGCCAGCAGCACGGCCACGCCCACGCACACCGCAAGCCCCCAGTGCACCCGCCCCAGGGTGGCCGGGGCTATGGGGCCGATGAGGGCGGCCTTGGGAAAGATGGGGGTCATGGGAAAGCCGAAGCTGGTCGGGTCCTTCCATGCGCCGTAGACCAGGAATTGCAGGAACAGGATGCCGATGTAGTTGAACATCAGCGTGGAGATGATCTCGTTCATGCCGAAGCGCAGGCGCAGCACGGCGGGCACCGCCGCCCACAGCCCGCCCGCGATGGCGGCGCACAGGAACATCACCGGCATCATGGCCCACATGGGCAGGCCCGGAAAGGCCAGCACCGCCCATGTGGCGCCCACGGCGCCCAGGGCGAACTGCCCTTCGGCGCCGATGTTCCACACCTGCATGCGAAACGAGACGGCCACCCCCAGCGAGCACAGGAAGATGGGGATGGATTTGAGCAGCGTGTCTTCCAGCGCGAAGGGGCCGCCGAAACCGCCCGACCACAGGACCGCCAGCGCCTTCAGCGGCGGCTTGCCGTGCACGGCGAGCAACGCGCAGCTGACCCCCAGCGATACGACGAGGGCCGCCGCGAAAATGAAAAAGGAGCCCCACTGAAGGGGCTCCTGCCGTTTCACGACTCTGGGTAGGAACATGGACAGGGGGCTCCGGTTCTTGAACGCGGCTACTGGGTGGAACCGACCACGCCTTCCACGAACCAGGTCATGCCCAGCATGTCCTGATCGGAAAGCACCTGGCCTTCGGGTACGCGCACGGCGCCGTTCTGATCCTTGACCGGGCCGGAGAACACCTTGTAGGTGCCGGCCACGACCTCGGCCTTGCGCGCGTCCACCTTGGAGCGCACGTCCTGCGGCACCATGTCGCCGTAGGGAGCGATGCCCACGATGCCGGTTTCCATGCCGGGCCAGAACGCGCCGGACTTCCATTCACCCTTGCGGACCTTTTCCACCACGTCCTTGTAGAACGGGGTCCAGTTCCACACGGCGGAGGTCAGCAGCGACTTGGGGGCAAAGTGGCTCATGTCCGAGTTGTAGCCCACGGAGTACACGCCGCGTTCCTGGGCGGCCTCCTGCGGGCCGGGAGAATCCTGATGCTGGGCAATGACGTCGGCGCCCACGTCCAGCAGGCTCTTGGCGGCTTCCTTCTCGGTGGCGGGGTCGTACCAGGTCTTGGTCCACACCACGCGCACTTCGGCCTTGGGGTTCACGGCGCGCACGCCCAGAGTGTAGGCGTTGATGCCGCGAATCACCTCGGGGATGGGGAAGGCCGCCACGTAGCCGAGGACGTTCGACTTGGTCATGGCGCCGGCCACCATGCCGGTCAGGTAGCGGGCCTGGTACATGCGACCGAAATAGTTGCTCATGTTGGGCGCGGTCTTGTAGCCCGAGCAATGCATGAAGGTGATGTTGGGGAACTGTTCCGCCACCTTCAGCGTGGGATCCATGTACCCGAAGCTGGTGGTGAAGATGATGTCGAAGCCCTTGCGCGCCATGTTCTGGATGACGCGCTCGGCGTCGGCCCCTTCAGGCACCGATTCCACGAACGAGGTGGTCACGCCGTCCATGTCTTCCACGGCCTTGCGGGCCTGGTCATGGGCCCACGACCAGCCCACGTCGCCCACGGGCGAAACGTAGACGAAGCCGACCTGCATTTCCTTTGCGGGGGCAGCCGGGGCGGGCGCGGCGGCGGGCTTCTGCTCGGCCTTGGGGGCCTCGGCAGGTTTCTTGTCTTCGCCGCAGCCGGTCAGGGCGGCCATGAGCAGCATGGCGGCAACCAGCAACATCGCGGATACGGATTTGCGCATCGGGAGCCTCCTCGGGGCTTGGTGAATGGAACGGTATGCGACTGCGAACGGGGGTACCCGTCCGCCAATGTACAAGGGATCGCAACCTGACGCCTTGCTGGCGGCAGGCCGACGCTGATGCGGAAAAGAGATTTCTAGCCCGCTTCCCGCTGGTTGACAAGGGGCTGCACGTACTGCACCTCCGAGTCCCACGGAAAGAGAATCCATGTATCCTGGCTGACTTCGGTAATGTAGGTGTCCACCAGGGGGCGCCCTTCGGGCTTGGCATACACGGTGGCGAAGTGGGCCTTGGGCAGCATTTCACGCACCGCCTTGGCCGTGCGACCGGTGTCCACCAGGTCGTCCACCATCAGCCAGCCTTCGCCGTCGCCCTGCACGCCCTTCAGCACTTCCAGGCGGCTGGACTGATCCTGCCACTTGTAGCTGGTGATGCACACCGTGTCGATGAGGTGCACCCCCACTTCACGGGCTATGATGGCGGCGGGCACCAACCCCCCGCGGGTGATGGCGATGATGCCGGTCCAGGGCCCTTTCTCCAGCAGCCGCCACGACAGCGCCTTGGCGTCGCGGTGAAGCTGTTCCCAGGTGACGGGAAAGACCTTGCGGTAGGAGTCTGCGGTGCGCACGTGGGTTCCTGCTGGTTGCGGAGCCGGAGCGGATGCGGCCAGCCTTGCGGCGCATCTTCCTGCTCCCGTTGCGGGTGACGCCTCCCTTGCCCTGCCCTGCCCCTGCTGTCAAGCACTTACCCCCACCGGGACACGGCCCGGTCGCCGTCCGTAAACCGCGCGCCTTGCGTTCGGCCAGCACTCGACGCAAAAGGGTTCACTCCCCGCCCCGCCGCCACGCGCACACCTGCGGTGCGAAGCCTTCCCGTTGCGACTGCCCCACAGGTCGGCGGATGCTTCCCGGAACGGGCTTCGGCAACGATGAAGGCCGCCCTTCCATGAGGAAGGGCGGCCCTGTGTCGTATCGGGTTGGCGCCCGGCGGCTAGTCGTCGAGCAGCTTGGCGTTGCGCAGTTCGATCTTAGCGGCGGCGGAAAGCTCGCCCACGAACACGCGGAACAGTTCCTCGCGCTTGGCGGACAGCACGGTGGCGCGCACGGTTTCAGCCGCGGCGGACCATTCGGCATCGCTGGGGCGCTGCACGTCCTTGACGCGGAACAGCACGGCACCGGACGAGGTATCCACCGGGGCGGGCTGCCAGACGCCGGGGTCTGCGGCAAAGGCGGCATCCACCAGGGCGCGGCTCTGGCCGAAGGGGGCGATGACGCCGTTGCGCCCGAAGGGCTCGGCGGACTTCACCCTGGCTGCCAGATCCGCGGGCACGCCGTCGGCCAGCTTGGCACCGGCTTCCTGCGCGGCCTTGACCGCCAGCTTGGCGCCTTCGATGCGGCGCACCTGGGCGGCCACTTCTTCCTTCACCTTTTCCAGCGGGGTCACGTTTTCCGGCTGCGATTCCAGCACGGCGGCGATCATGTAGCCGCCCTCGATTTCCAGCGGGGTGTCGATGACCGTACCCGCCGGGGTGGAGAAGGCAGTGCCCACGGACTGCCCCTTCAGGCCCACGACAACACCGGCGTCGGCACGCGAGAACAGGCCGGTGGGCTTGTGCTCCAGCTTCAGCGCCTTGGCGATGTCGTCGATGGATTTGCCCGCGCCCGCCATTTCAAGGGCGGTATCCAGGGCCTCGTGCATCCGTTCGGAAGCCTTCTCCTCGCCCAGGCGCTGGCGGATCTCGCCGCGCACCTCGTCCAGGGCGCGGGTACGCGGGGCTTCGTGCGCTTCCATCCTGATGACGTGCCAGCCAAAGGCGGAACGCACGGGGGCGCTGATCTCGCCGGGCTTCAGGGAGAACGCGGCCTCCTCGAAGGGGGGCACCATCTGGCCCTTGGTGAACCAGCCAAGGTCGCCGCCCTGCGCGCCGCTGCCCTTGTCGTCGGACAGCTTGGTGGCCAACGCCGCGAAGTCCTTGCCCTTCTTCAACTGGGCAATGACGTCTTCGGCCTTGGCGCGGGCGGCGGCATCCTCGTCCTTGCTCGCCCCTTCCTGGGCCATGAACAGGATGTGACGGGCGTGCACGCGTTCCGGCACCACGAAATACGTTTCGGCGTTGTCCGCGTAGAAGGCGGCAATGGCCGATTCGGGAATCTCCACGCTGGCGGCCAGACTGGCCGGGGTCAGGGTGACCGCGTCCAGGCTGATGCGTTGCGGAATGCGCCAGGAATCCAGGTTTTCGTTGTAGCGTTCCGCGATCTGCTCGTCGGTGGGGGTCACCTTGAGCACATGGTCTTCCAGGGGGAACAGCACGTATTCGATGGTCCGGCGCTCGCGACCGTAGTCGAACAGGGCGCGGGCCTCCTCGTCGGTGACCGAAGCGGGCGCGGTAACCCGGTCGCGCAGCTTCTGCAACAACATGTCGTGGCGGATGCCGTCCTCGAAGCGCCCGGGCGTGGTCTGCTGGCCCTTGAGCACGGAGCGGTACACCTCGGCGTCGAACTTGCCGTCGCCGTTGCGGAAGGCCGTTATGGACTCGATGGAGCGGCGCAGTTCCACCGGCGCCACCGAAAGCCCGATGCGCGCGGCCTCGTCGGCCAGCAGGCGTTCGGTGATCATGGCCTGCAACACCTGGCGCTTGAGGCCCATCTGCTTCATGTCCTCGGCGGTGATGCCGGGGTAGCGGCTGCGCAGCGCTTCCACCTGGCGCTCGTATTCGCGCCCGAACTCCTGGATCAGGATGGGCTTCTTGTTCACCGTGGCAAGGGCGCCCGACGAACTGTTGTTCATGGAGCCCACGCCCCAGAAGACGAATACGAGGATGATGATGCCGAAGGCAATCTTCACGCCCCACGACTGCGCGTGGGCACGGATCAGTTCAAGCATTGAGAAACTCCATTGCGGTGTGCGCCAATGCCCCCCGGTGCCTCCGGCTGCGCCGCTGCGCTCCGGTTACGTCGGGGGGCCGGGGGTGCCGGAAGCTCCGTGCGGAGCCCCGGCAAGGACACCCTACTGTTTTCTGGAAAGGCGGACGTGGTTCAGCAATCCGCCTGCCCGGATAATATCCAATTCCTTCTGCGTCAAATCGTTCCGCACGCGGATGGCGCCCGCGCCCTCCACCTGCACGTCCACTTCGCCCCCGGCGGTGATGGCCGAAGCGGGAATGGTCACCGCGCCGCCCACGGTCAGCTTGTCGTAGTCCGCCCGGTCGCACAGGATCAGCGGCAGGATGCCGAAGTTCACCAGGTTGGCCCGGTGGATGCGCGCCAGCGAGCGCACGATGACCGCGCGGATGCCCAGGTGGCGCGGGGCCAGCGCGGCATGCTCGCGGCTGGAGCCCTGGCCGTAGTTGTCCCCGGCCACGATGACCCCGATGCCCGCCGCCCTGGCGCGGGCCACGAAATCGGCGTCCACCCTGCCGAACACGTGCTGCGCGATGGCGGGCACGTTGGAGCGCAACGAGGTGATCTCCGCCCCGGCGGGCATGATGTGGTCGGTGGTGATGTCGTCGCCAAGCTTGATGACCACCGGTGCCGTCACCGTGTCGTCCATGGGGGTGAACTGCTCAAGTGCCACGATGTTGGGCCCGCGCAACACCTCCACGCCGCTGCCGTCCTCGGGCGGGAAGGCGAACAGATGGCGGATGGAAGGGGCCTTGGCGGGCAGTTCCGGCTGGGCCGGGGGGGTGCCCCAGGTGGCCGGGTCGGTGAACTGCCCGTGCAGCGCGGCCATGGCGGCGGTAAGCGGAGAAACCAGATACACCCTGGCGTCCTTGGTGCCGCTGCGGCCTTCGAAGTTGCGGTTGAAGGTGCGCACGCTGACCCCGCCCGACACGGGCGAGCCGCCCATGCCGATGCACGGCCCGCACGAACATTCAAGGATGCGCACGCCCGCGTCCAGCAGCGGTTCCACCAGGCCTTCGGCGGCCAGCATCTTCAGCACCTGCTTGGAGCCGGGCGAAACCATGGTGTCGGTGCCCACGTTCACCAGCTTGCCGCGCAGCACCTCGGCCACCATGCGCATGTCGGCATAGGACGAGTTGGTGCAAGAGCCGATCGCCACCTGATCCACGGAAAGGCCCGCCAGTTCGGCCACGGGCACCACCCGGTCGGGCATGTGCGGCTGGGCCACCAGCGGCACCAGCGCGGAAAGGTCGATGACGATCTCGTCGTCGTAGGCGGCGTCGGCGTCGGCGGCCAGCGGCTTCCAGTCGCCCTCGCGGTCCATGGAGGCCAGGAAGGCGCGGGTGCGTTCGTCGCTGGGGAACAGGGACGCCGTGGCCCCCAGTTCCGCCCCCATGTTGGTGATCACCGCGCGTTCGGGCACGCTCAGGGTGGCCACGCCCGGACCGGCGAACTCGAACACCTTGCCCACCCCGCCCTTGACCGTGAGCAGGCCCAGCAGGTGCAGGATGACGTCCTTGGCGGAGGCCCACCCGGTCAGGCGACCTTCAAGGCGCACCTTGACCACGCGGGGCATGGAAATGAAGTACGGTTCGCCCGCCATGGCCAGGGCCACGGAAAGGCCGCCCGCGCCCATGGCCAGGCTGCCGATGCCGCCCGCCGTGGGGGTGTGGCTGTCCGACCCCACCAGCGTTGCGCCGGGCAGCGCGAAATTTTCCAGATGCAGCTGGTGGCAGATGCCGGTGCCGGGGGGGGAGAAGATCACGCCGTGCCTGGCGGCCACGGTGCGCAGGAAGCGGTGGTCGTCCGGGTTGCGGAAGCCCATCTGCAGGGTATTGTGGTCCACGTAGCTTACCGAAAGGTCGGTGCGCACGCGGTCAACGCCCATGGCCTCGAATTGCAGGTAGGCCATGGTGCCGGTGGCGTCCTGGGTCAGGGTCTGGTCGATGCGCAGGCCGATTTCGGCCCCCAGGGCCATCTCGCCGCTGACGAGATGCGCCGCGATGATCTTCTGCGTAAGGTTCATGGACATGCTACCCCTCGTGGATTCGGCGTTGCCGGTATGGCGTGCGCACCCGCGCCGCCCGTAAGCTGGTTCGTCCGGCGGGCCGAAGGTCCCTGGGACACACTGCATCGCAGGATTGCGGGCCGGATGACTATCCGGCATCCGCGGAATGTCTGTTCGAAGGCATGCAAAACGTCTGGCAAGACGCCGGTGGAACGTCGGTGGAACGTCGGCGAAGTGCCGCGCCTGCCGCCAGGCATCACGTCGGCGATCACAGCAAACAAGCATGGCGGACAAGCATGGCGGACCCTGCCCACGGGACGTTTCCCGATGCCGGCGCCATCATGCCGCAACCATCATGCCGCAACCGCCCGCGAACCCGCACGTGGGGTTCCGGGCGGTTTGTCCGGTGTAGTGCACATCACCGCGGCCCGCAAGGGGCGTCAGGCAACTTCTATGCCCATTCCGCGGTATTCGTTGAGTTTGTTGCGCAGGGTGCGCACCGAGATGCCCAGCAGTTCCGCCGCCTGGGTGCGGTTGCCGGAGGTGACCTCCAGCCCCTTCAGGATCATGATGCGCTCCATCTCGTGCAGGGGGATGACCCCGCCGGGGAAGGAACCGCCGTCAGGACCGCCATCGGAGGGCAGCGCGGACGCACCAGGCGTATCCCCGGCACCGTCGCCCCCCGCTCCAGCCGGAACGCCCCCCCCGCCATCGTCGGCATCGGAGGGCAGGTCGCCTTCATCGAACAGCGGCCAGGTGTCGGGGTCGAGCAGGAAGTGCCGGGTGGTGATGGGCCGCCCGCCGGCCAGCAGCACCGCACGCTCCATCAGGTTCTGCAATTCGCGCACGTTGCCCGGCCAGTCGTAGTGCTGCAGCCATTCCTCGGCCTCTGGCGAAAACTCGGCAGGGGCAAGGCCGTACTCGCGCACGTAGGTGGCGGCAAAATGCCGGGCCAGCACCGCCACGTCGTCGCCGCGCTCGCGCAGGGCTGGCAGGCGCAGGGGGATGACGTTCAGGCGAAAGAACAGGTCCTGCCGGAACTTGCCCTGCTTGACCCAGTCGTCCAGGTCGCGGTTGGTGGTGGCCAGCACGCGCACGTCAACCTTCACGGTTTCGGTGCCGCCCACGCGGTCGACCTCGCCTTCCTGCAACACGCGCAGCAGCTTGGCCTGCAGGCCAAGGTCCATCTCGGAAATTTCGTCCAGCAGGATGGTGCCGCCGCTCGCCAGTTCGAACTTGCCCAGCTTGCGGGCGATGGCCCCGGTGAACGATCCCTTCTCGTGGCCGAACAGTTCGCTTTCCAGAAGGTGTTCCGGCAGGGCCGCGCAGTTCACGGCCACGAAGGGGCCATCGGCCCGGTCGCTCCAGCCGTGCAGGAACCGCGCGAACATTTCCTTGCCGGTGCCCGATTCTCCGGAAATGAGCACCGTGGCGCGCGATGGCGCCACCTGGCGGGCCAGCGCCAGCACACGGCGCACGGCAGGATGGTCGCCCACGATGCGCGGCACGCCGGGACGCTGTTCCGGCGTGCGACCGCCCAGGGTGGACGAAGGG
>NZ_VRYY01000726.1 GCF_015731765.1 Nitratidesulfovibrio oxamicus | reverse complement strand
TTTGCGCCACACCAGCGCCAGCGCCACGGTATACACCGCCACGGCCACCGTCCCCGCCACGGCCACGCCCAGGGTGCCGCGCGTGCCCGCGTGGCCCGCCAGCACGTACAGCGGCAGCGCGGCCAGGGTGGCCAGGGTGCCCACCACTGCCGGGGTCACCGTGTCCTGATGGGCGTAGAAGGCCCGCCCCACCACCTGCTGCACGGCCCAGAAGGCCACGCCGCACAGCATCACCCGCAGCAGGGGCGCGGAGGCCAGCGTCTCGGCGGCGGCGAACCCGCCGCCCTGAAAGATCAGCCGCATGGTGGGTTCCGCGGCCAGCAGCATCCACACGGACAGGGGAATGATCACCGCCAGGGCGTTGCGCAGGGCCGTGGACAGGGTGGCGTCGAAGGCGTCGGACTCCCCCTTGGCGGCAAGCGCCGCCAGAAACGGGTACGAGGCCACGCCGGCGGCCTGGGCCACCACGCCCACCGGCACCAGCATGATGCGCCGGGCGTAGTTGAGCAGGCTTACCGCTCCCTCGCCGGTCATGGAACCGAAGATGCGCACGAACTGTTCGTCCAGCACCACCACCGACTGCCCGATCATCAACGGCAGGGCCAGCAGGGCGAAACGGCGCACGCCGGGGTGACGCAATACCGGGCGCAGCCGCACGCCGCCGCCGCGCGCGGCGGCCAGCA
>NZ_VRYY01000725.1 GCF_015731765.1 Nitratidesulfovibrio oxamicus | reverse complement strand
CAGACCCGGTGGCGGCCATCGTGGCGGAAAGTGCGGCCCTGCTGGCTCGCCACGCCGACCATCCGCTGGCCCCGCGCGTGGACACCGCCCGGCATGCGCTGCTGGACTACCGCGACCGGGTGGCCCGGCTGGCCGGGGATACCCGTCACCTGTTCGCGGACGAGGCCCCGGTCATCGCCAATACCGAGGTCAATTCCGGCAACTTCCTCGTGCCCGAAGGCGATGCCGCCGTCTTTCCCGCGCCCTGCGGCGCATGGCTGGTGGACTGGGAAAAGGCGGTGGTCACCACCCGCTATCAGGATATGGGACACTTTCTGGCGCCCACAACCACCCTGTGGAAGACCGACTTCATCTTTGACGCGGCCACGCGCACGGCTTTTCTGGACGACTACCGGGCGGCGCTGCGCCATGCGGGCCAGCCCGTGCCGGACGCGGAGGAATGCGCGGCGAAGACCGACGTCATGGTGCGCGCCGTGCTGCTGCGCGGCCTGTCGTGGTGCCTGATGGCCTGGCACGAATACGCGGGCGGCGGGCGCGCGCTGGCCCATGCCGACACCTTTCGGACCATCGAACGCTATCTGGGGAACATCGCATGGTTCTTGCGGTAGAGGGGCTGAGCGCCTCGTACGGAGAGGGCGTTGCCGCGCCCGGCGGCGCGGGGCTGGTGGCCGCCGCCGTGGGGCGG
>NZ_VRYY01000724.1 GCF_015731765.1 Nitratidesulfovibrio oxamicus | reverse complement strand
GGGCAGGGGCTGCTGCGTCAGGTCACGCCCGGCGGCGTGGAGCAGTGCCACGAACTGGACGCCGCCACCCTGCACCCGGACAGCGCGGCCTTTGCGCTGGACCCGGGCCGCATCTACCTGCGCACCCGCCGCCGCTTCCCCGACGGCACGCTGGACGACGCGACGGGGCAGCGACTGGCCGAACGGCTGCGGCGCGAACTTAGGGCGTTGACCTTCGAGGGCGCGCCGGTGTTCCGCGCCGTGCTCACGGCGGACGAGGCCTACGGGCCGGAGGTGCCGGGGCAGGGGGCGCTGGGCCAGATCGGTTCGGGCCAGATCGGTTCGGGCCAGATCGGTTCGGGCCAGACCGGTTCGGGCCAGACCGGTGCGACTCCCGGCCCCGTCGTCCCTTCCGCTCCGGAAGACGGCCCGCCCCTGCGCTGGGCCGCGCCGGATCTGGTCTGCGTGCCCGCCTACGGCTTCGACCTGAAGGCCAAGTGGAACCGCAGCCAGGTCTTCGGCCTGCCGAGGCAGTACGGCCGCACCGGCACCCACACCCCGGATGACGCCTTCTGGTACGATTCGCAGCCGGACGGCGTTGCGCCGGTTTCGGTGCGTGACGCGGGCGCGCTTGTGCTGCGCCACTTCGGGCTGGATGCGCCGCAACGCGCCGTGGCGTATCCGGCGGCGCTCACCGGGCAGGCGGATTGGCG
>NZ_VRYY01000723.1 GCF_015731765.1 Nitratidesulfovibrio oxamicus | reverse complement strand
TGCGTTCGTCCCGCCTGCCGCAGCCGTATCCCGCGCGGCGCGGCTGCACGGAGTGACCCGGCACATGACCGCCGACCTGCTGGACGCCTGCGCCTGGCTGCTGCCCGGCGCGCTGGCCGCCGCCGCGTTCCGCACCTTTACCCCGCCCGAGGCGCTGTTCCTGTTCATGGATACCCCGACCCTTGCCATACCGGCCCTGATGGGGCTGGCCGTGCTGCTCAGCGTATGCTCCGAGGCCGACGCCTTCGTGGCCGCATCGTTCGTGGGCTTTCCCGCCTCGGCCCGGCTGGCCTTCGTGGCGCTGGGCCCCATGCTGGACCTGAAGCTGATGGCCATGTACGGCGCGGCCTTCCGGCGCGGGCTGGTGCTGCGGCTGGTGGTGCTGCCCACCCTTTGCGTGTGGGTGGCGTGCATGTTGCTGGCCGGGCTGGGGGTGCTGGAATGAGTGCCGCCCGTACCGCATTCCGCCTGCCCGCAGCCGTCGTCCTTGCCGACGTGGCCCTGCTGTGGGGCATGGCGCTGGTCATTGCCTGGCTGGGCTGGTCGGGGACGTATTCCATGTTCCTGAACCCGCGCTTTCTGTGGCTGACCCTGCTGACCGGCGCGGCGCTGGCCGTGTTGGGAGCGGCGGTGCTGCTGCGCGGCATGGCGGGCGCGTCATCCCCAACGACACCGGCGGCAGGGGCCGCGGCG
>NZ_VRYY01000722.1 GCF_015731765.1 Nitratidesulfovibrio oxamicus | reverse complement strand
GCTGGCGGCGGACGGCCCGGCTACGCGCTGCTGCTGGCCCGGCGCGACGACGATGCACCACGGGGGGATGCGCCATGAGCGACGACGCGTTCGGACGGGTACTGGCCCTTGGGGCCGCCGGGTACTGCTGCACCCAGATCATGGTCCAACTGCTGCTGGATGTGCAGGGCCGCGATGTGCCTGATGCCGGGGGGGGCGACGGGCGGGACGCGGTGCGCGCCGCTGGCGGGTTGTGCCGGGGCTTCGGCCTTGCGGAGGGTACCTGTGGCATCCTGCTGGGCGGGTGCATGGCCATGGGGCTGTGCGCGGCCAAGGGGCACGATGGCGAGGAACCCCACGAGGCGCTGGAGGCCATGACCACGGAATTCGCCGAATGGTTCCGCGAGCGCACCGCTGCCAGCGGGGGCATTTCGTGCGGGGCCATTCTTGGTGATGCCGGGGATGGCGGGCGTCCGGATTTCGGCAAGTGCCACGGCCTGCTGCTGGAAGCGCACGGCAAGATGTTCGAGGTGCTGGCGGCCTACGGCGTGGACCCCACGCTGCCGCGCGAGGGCTAGGCGGCATGGCCGGGCGTGGCAACTTTTCCGTGGATTGCGGTTGTTCCGCACCGGGGCAGGCCGTAGGCGAGGCGGCGGCAACGGCGCATCGCCGGGTGCTGGCCCGCACCGCCAGCGTGTGCCCGGTATGCCTTGGC
>NZ_VRYY01000721.1 GCF_015731765.1 Nitratidesulfovibrio oxamicus | reverse complement strand
CAGGCTGGGCGGCGGGCCGGGATGCCGGGGCGCGGGGCGCGGACGGTGCGCGCCGCATGGGGACATCCGCAGAGCATGATGAACAGGACGGGCCGGATGCGGTGGGCGAGTCGGACGTGCCAGGCGGGCCGAACGGGTCGGGCAGGCAGTCTGGACAGGCCGCCCCCGCCGCCGTAATTCCCGCGGAATCCATCCCGCCGCCGGACGAGAACCGCCGCAAGAAACTGGATGCCGCGCTGGACGCCCTGCGCGACAGGCATGGCCGCGAGGCCGTGGTGCGCGGTCGCCTGTTCGGGTTCGATTCCAGGAAGAAGTAGATCGTTATGTTGCCTTTCAAGGGGCTGTTTCGAATAGGCGTTTTGTTCGTTGGCGAAGCTTGACCGCGTTGCGCACGATGGCCGTAGGGCTCGCCGAACGGCCACGCTTCGCGCCCTTCGGGTCGGACGCCTACGGGCAAAAGACCAGTTTGGAATCAACCCCTGCTTATTCCCCCAGCAACACCGGATTGCACCGTTCGCAGGTGGCGAAATCGGGCGTGAAGGCATGCGATCCGATGACCGTGACCGGGCGCATGCCTTGCAACGAGTTCAGCATGTAGGCGTGGCGGAAGGCGCGCAGTTCACCGGCGCGCACGGTGCAGTCGCGCACGGGCAGCAGGTCGCGCACGGCGGCCAGGGTGGTGCTGGGCAGGCGGCAGCCGCC
>NZ_VRYY01000720.1 GCF_015731765.1 Nitratidesulfovibrio oxamicus | reverse complement strand
ACGCACGCCCCATCCAGCGAGGCCACGGCCTGATCGTACGCGCCCACGCGGCGCGCCGCCTCGCCGCCGCCCACCAGAACAACGTGGTCCAGGCCCGCCGCGCGTACCCGCGCACCAAGCCCGGCCAGAACGCCAGGGCCGAAACGGACCTCCACCGGGTTGTGATAGACGAAATCCTTCATGGCTGTTCCTTCTGGCGCCGAGCGGCGGACCGGCTGCGCCGCTGCCCATCCCGGCAAGCCGGGTATTCCCCGGCTTCCGGCTCTCGTCTCCACCGACAGACGCCGGATGACGGAAACATCAGGATGCGCGCGGGAGGCTCCGGCGGACACCTGCGAGCGGCTGGGGGCAGCGGGACAGCATATGCCGTACCGTGTGCATAGCGCATGAGTTTGTCGGAATGGCGTCGGACGCAACGCGCCGTCGTTGTTTACGCCCTGCGGGCATTGCCCGCGAAACGTCTCCCGCCGGGGGAGTTGTTCCCGCACGGGCCTGCGGCCCCTGCGACCGCTATTCGCACAGCGCCTCGGCCAGTTCGTCCCACGCCGTGGTGCGGCGGGGCGAACGGTACTTCTGGCGCATGTGCCACGGGGCCTTGTCATCCAGCCCCTCTGCCGCGTGACGCAGCTTGCCGCGTCCGTGCCGGGCGTTGATCCGGTCGGCCACGGCCATCAGCCGCTCGCGCGCGGCGTCGCGTTCCGCC
>NZ_VRYY01000727.1 GCF_015731765.1 Nitratidesulfovibrio oxamicus | reverse complement strand
CTGGGTGAAGTTTGTTTTCGGTTTAACCACCGGAGTGAGGACTTGTTCCCCATACTTTTAAAGGCATTGAAGACAAGTCCAGCAAGAGATTTTATAACGGATTAGTCCGTTTTGGTTAGGTATTACCTTCTGTTTTGCAACGGGGGCATGCTGTTTATGTGAGGTAGTCTCGGCTTGATCTGCCCCCCCCCTTGAACGAAGGAGGGAACTCCGTTTTGATGGAAGTGCAAGCGAACCATCAACCGGGCACCATGCCCACGGAGTTCCCTCATGGAAAGTTTCAATCAAAACGTCATTCGTCACAAGACCGGACTTCTCAACCTCGCGGCGGACCGTGGCAACATCTCCGAGGCGTGCCGCATGATGGGGTTTTGGAGGGATGCCTTTTACCGGTACCGGGCGGCACGGGATGCTGGCGGCGTGGAGGCGCTGTTCGAGGTCACTCCCAAGAAACCGAACCTGAAGGACCGGGTCGAGGAAGCCACGGTGCAGGCGGTCATCGAACTCGCCATCGAGTTTCCGGCCCACGGGCAAGTCCGGGCGCAGCAACGAACTGCGCAAGAGCGGCGTCTTCGTCTCGCCGTCGGTCGTGCGCTCCATCTGGCTGCGCCACGGCCTGTCTTCCATGAAACAGCGCCTGCGCGCCCTGGAGAAGAAATCCGCCGGGAAGGCCGCGTGCTGACTGGGGTGCAGGTACAGGCTCTGGAGAGCAAGAAACAGGATGGCGAAGCCTGCGGCGAGAGAGAAAGCCTCCACCCGGGCTATCTTGGCAGCCAGGACACCTTTTGCGTGGGCACCATCAAGGGCGTTGGTCGCATTTACCAGCAAACCTTGGTGGATACGTACTCCAAGTGGGCGGCGACCACGCTGTGCACCACCAGGACGCCCATCACCGGGGCGGACCTGCTGAACGACCGGGTTCCGCCCTTCTTTGCCTCACGGGAAATGGGCCTCCTCCGCATCCTGACGGACAGGGGCACGGAATACTGCGGCAAGCTGGAAACACATGATTACCAGCTCTATCTGGGCGTAACGGCATCGCACACACCAGAACCAAAACACGGCACCCGCAGACAAGCGGCATCTGCCAACGCTTCCACAATACCATCCTGCACGAGTTCTACCATGTTGCCTTCCGGCGCAAGCTGTATCACTCTCTGGAAGAGTTGCAGACACACTCTGGCACATGGATGGAGCACTGCAATGGCAAGATGACGCATCAAGAAAATGTTCTGTGGCAGAACGCCCATGCAAACACTTCTTGATGGAAAGAAGCTCTGGGAAGAAAAGGTGGGACAACTCAACTAAACCTGACAACCGGCGCCATCAGGACGGAGCAGGATGTCAGATCAAGTCTGGACTACTACAGAGCAGAATCGTCGGGTGCGTTCCGGTTGGCGCGTGCTCCCGGGCAATTTCCCCCGGCGGTTCTACAGCTTGATGTCCAGTTCCTTGAGCTTGAGCCAGAGTTGCTTCCGGGTGATGCCCAGAAGCTCCGCAGCCCGAATTCTTCGCCCCCCCGTCTTTTCCAGTGCCTCAAGGATGCGTTTTTTCTCGAACCGGGCCACCCCGTCGGCCAGGTGGCCAAAACTGGTTTCTCCCGGCTGCTGCTCCTGGCTTGCCTGCGTGGCGTCGCGGATGCGCTTGGGCAGGTGCCCCACGTGGATCCTGTCTTCGGCGCACAGGATGACCGCGCGTTCGATGGCGTTTCGCAGCTCTCGCACGTTGCCGGGGTAGTCGTAGGCCAGAAGGGCGTTGCGGGCCTGCTCCGAGAACGTGACCTGCCTGTCGTGCTGGGCGCAGAAGCGCCGCAGGAAGCGCTCCGCCAGGAGAGCCACGTCGCCACCGCGCTCGCGCAGGGGCGGCAGGGTCACGGGCACCACGTTTATGCGATAGTAGAGATCCTCGCGGAAGGTTCCTGCCTCTATGGCTTCCTCAAGATCGCGGGCCGTGGCGAACACGGTGCGTACATCCACCTTGCGGGGTATGTTCCCCCCTACCGGGGTCACTTCCTGGTCTTCCAGCACGCGCAAGAGCTTGGCCTGCACGGCAAGCGGCATCTCTCCCGCCTCGTCGAAAAAGAGCGTGCCCCCGTTGGCGGCCTCGAACTTGCCCTTGCGGGCCTGCTGCGCCCCGGTGAACGCGCCCTTCTCGTGTCCGAAGAGTTCGCTCTCCAGAAGATGCTCCGGCAACGCCGCGCAGTTTATCTTGATGAAGGGCTTGTCGCGCCGTTTGCTCAGGCGGTGCAGCGCACCGGCCACCAGTTCCTTGCCGGAACCGCTGGGGCCAAGCACCAGGACCGGCACGCAGGACCCGGCGATTGCCCGGATGCGTTCGAACACCTTGAGCATCATCGGACTCTCGCCGATGAACTCGCCCTCGTCGCGTTCGCCGCGAAGCCTCGCGTTTTCACGCTTGAGGTCAAGAAACCGGAAGTAGCGCTCAACAGCGATAAGCAGTCCGTCGCGCGGGAAGGGCTTGCACAGAAAGTCGAAGGCCCCGGCCTTGATGGCCTGCACCGCCAGTTCCACCTCCGGAAAGGCGGTGATGAGGATGACCCCCGTGCCGGGATAAAGCTCGCAGATGCCCTCCAGAAGCTCCATTCCGCTCATGCCCGGAAGCCTCAGGTCCGTGATGACGAGGTCGAAGGGACGTTGCCGCAACAGTTGCCGGGCTTTTTCGGCATCACCCGCGGTGGCTACCTCGTAGCCCGCCTGGGAGAGGGCGTGCTGCATGCCGAGGAGCATGGAGAGTTCGTCTTCGACAAGAAGTACCGAATGCTTGCTCATGGAGTGTCCCTTGCGAGAGGCAGGCGGATGACGAAGGTTGCGCCGGTGCTTGACGCGGGCGTTGCGGCGCCCTCTTCTGCGTTCGTGTCCGGTTCCGGTTGGTCCCTCGGCTCTAGCGTCAGCGTGCCGCCATGCCGGGAGACGATGGCAGCGGACACGGCAAGCCCCAGCCCCGTACCGCTTCCCGAGGGTTTGGTGGTGAAGAACGGATCGAAGATGCGTTCGCGGTGCTCGGGCGCCACGCCCGGTCCCGTGTCGGACACGGTGATGCGCACCTCGTTTCCGACGATCCTGGCATCCAGGGTGAGGGTTCCCCCGGCAGGCATGGCGTCGGCGCCATTGAGCACCAGATTCAAGATCACCTGTCCCATCTTGTCCGGGTCGATGAAAAGCGGCATCACGTCCGGGGCCACATGGCTCACAAGGGTCACGCCCTTCCTCTGGAGGGTGAACTCCACAAGGCCCCGGGTGCTGGCGAACAGGTCCTCGATGCGCGTCTCGCTCACGGCCAGCGGCGCGGGCCGTGCGTAATGCATGAGCTCGCCCACGATGCGTCGGATCTTCTCCAGGCCGTCGTCGATCACCTTCTCGTGCTGGCGCCTGGCATCTTCGTCCATGCCGCCAGCGGTGAGGTTGCGAAAGCACAGGATCACCCCACCCAGGGGGTTGTTGATCTCATGGGCAACCCCCGAGGCCAGTTGGCCAATGCTGGCCAGCTTCTCGGCCTGGTGCATGCCCTCGATGCTGCGCAGGCGCTCGCGCTCCGCGTCGCGCAGGCGCGCAACCATCCACAGGAAGCTGGCCTGCAGGACGCCTATCTCGTCCTCTCGGGCCGGAAGCTCGCGTATGGGAGTGCTGAGGTCGCCGCGCGCGGTGATGTCGTTCATTGTCCGGGTTAGCGCCGTGAGCGGCCTCGAGAAATGCCTGCCCGCGCACCACACCAGGGCCAGCGCCACCAGGAGCATCGTGGCGCTTATGCCCAGCACCTCCGAGCGCAGCGTGCGCAGGCCCTGGTACATGGCATTCAGCGAGTATCCGATGCGGCACGCCCCCCAACGTTTCGAGCCGATGGTCAGCGGGACCGCGATGTCCAGATGGGGCCCGAGGTCTGCGGTGTCCTTCTGGGTGACGAGCGGCTCGGTGGCGCCCAGGGCGGCCGCGGTGGCTTCGTCCGAATGGATTCTGCCGTATTCGCGCAGGTTGTTGTGGGCGATGACGCGCCCTTCGGTGTCGAACACCATGAAGTAGACGATGCGCGCATCAAGACGCATCACGTCGGCCACGAAATAGTCCAGGTAGTCGGTCATGCCGGTGGAATCCACCATGCCCAGGCTTTCGTAGATGCTGGCATTGGTGAACAGGACAGATGAGATACGAGCGATTCCCAGGCCCTGCTGGGTGACATCGCGCAGAAGCAGGTCCTCTTCGCGCTGTATGGTCACGAAGCTTATGACGCCGATGAACACCGCGATGCAGGGCACGGCGAGCAGTATGAGCTTGGCCTGCATGCCCATCTTCACGGTTTTTCCTCCGTTCCGGTCTGTTCCTGGGGGGACAGCCCCATGCGCGTCTCCATGGCCCGGAAGGCTTCGTACACCGAGGTGTCCACTGTAACGAACCCGTGGCGCAGCACCTCGTTCCATCCGGTGGAGCGGGCTGTCACCTCGGGCGATGCGGGGTCGATGGCCAGCAGGGTCCTGCGAAGGGCCTCCCGCACGGGCTCGGGCACGGCGGCCCGGGCAACGATGATGAAACCCGGGAACGGCGGCGTGGCCGCCAGCATGCGAAGCCCGGAGCCCAGGTAGCGCATGGCCATGGGTTCGCCCACGGCCCCGGCGTCGTACTCGCCCCGCAGCACGGCTCGGGCAACGGCGTCGTGGGTGCCCAGATTGTCCCAGCGCGAGAAGGAGGCGAGGGTAATGCCATGCTGCTTCAGATAATCCAGCGGAACGAGATAGCTTGCGGTGGAGTCCGGCGAGCCGAAGGCGAAGCGCTTGTCGGTAAGGTCGGCCACGGTGCGGATGTCCTTGCGGTCATCGCGCACCACGATGAGGCTGCGGATGGTGGGGGTGCCGTCCACGCCCGTGACGGCGCATATGGGGTCGAGCGGCGTACGTTCGCGCGCCTGCAGGAAGGTGCGGCCAGCCAGCAGGGCGATGTCCAGGGTGCCGGCCTGGAGGCGGTCGACGATGGCCGAGTAACGTTGCTCCAGTACCAGATCATAGCGCCATGGCTGGCGCTCGGAGAGGTAATCGAGGAAGGGCTGGTACTGCTGGTAGATGACTAGGGGATGGTTCAGCGTGATTACGCCGAACTTGAAAATGCGCTTGGGGGAAGATTCGTCCGCGAGGGCGTCGGGCGCCGAAAAGCAGATGGCGAAGCAGAGAGAGAGGACGACCAGCGGCGTGGCGAACATGTGGCCCATGGACAACTCCGGCCCGCGGCATAGGCGCTGGCTCAGGTTAGGTTTGAAGGCGGTTGCGGCAGATCCGGAGGGCCAGGCCGGCGCCCCTTTGCATCTCCCGCATACGGACAGCAGAACCCCGCAAGATATCCTGTCAGGCTAAACGGGGTGCTGCATCCTCCTTCAGGGGCTTCATCACGAGGCCATTCGTTCTCTGGCACGAGCACCACCGGCCCGTTCTTGTGCATGTTGCGCAACGCGCTGCCCGAAGCTGGAAAGCAAGGCCGCCATGCCTCTGCATTCGGCCTGTCCAGCCATGGGCTCGCTTGATATTTCTCCGTCAGAATGATGTCCACCCCAAAGGCCGGTCGAGGGTTGGGATGAATTTCACACCATGACGAATGAACAGGCAGCACTCTTGTCCAGGATGCATCACCCGCAGTTGGCGTGACGGTGTTTCTCTGCCCGGGACGAACCATTCACCGCGAGCATGGAAAACTCCGGACAGCAATCTTGGTGCGGGCCATCATGCGAGGACGGTGACCTTGCTTGGGCATGAGCTGTTCACGGTTTCGGCAAGGCGCGCGCCGGTAAATTCCCTGCCCCAGCAACGTGGGGGCAGGAAGACCTCGTCCACGCGGTTTTCGGTGGCGGCCGCCAGTATTTCTCCGAGCGGTTCGCCCCAGCGAACCATCAGCGTGACCTCCACCCCCCGCTTGCGAGCGCGCTGGCGAAACTCGCCGAGCCGGTTCAGGCATTCGCGCTCGCCCAGTTCGCGAACGTAGTGCACGAAGCCTTCCTTGTCGCCCTGGGTGGCCAGGGGGTCAACCATTCCATAATGCATGAGGTCTTTCTCCACAACATGCACAGCCAGAATGCTGCCGCCCTCTTCATGCGCCAGGGAGATCACGTGGTCTTCCGCCTGTCTTGCCTGCGCCGAGCCGTCGCTGCCAAGTAAAATGCGTCTCATTCCACTCTCCTTGAAAAGCGCGACCGCCGGACGCTCGTCCGGCGGTCGCCTGGATGAAAACATGAATCAAGCGAGAACCTTGCACAACGCGATGACCGCGAACCCGAGGAAGACGACGATGGAATCCTGACGGCGGGACTTTGAGATGGACTTGAAGAAAGACATGATCGGCTCCTTTTGATTATTTCATGAAGTAGAGGACAGCGACCAGGGCCAACACGGCTTTCAGGCCCGCGACGCCAAATCCGAACACGAAGCCCTTGAGGCCTGCTGCGCGCAGGTCGGAGAGGCGCGTGGTCAGGCCGATGCTGGCAAAGCCCAAGAGGAAGGCCCATTCCATGAACATCTTGGCCACCTTGATCTCGGCCTTGCTCAGCATTCCCATGGTGTTCATGCACACGATGGTGATGAAGCCCAGGATGAACAGGGGGAACTTGTCGCGGATCATCTGCAACTTGTTGATCTTGACCACTTCGTTGCCCTGCTTTGCCTCCTGCGCTGCGGCCATGAGGGCCAGCATCAGCACCACGAAAGGCAAAAAGATCACCCGGCCGATGTTGTAGATGCCGGCTACCTTCCCGGCGTCCGGGCTGTAGCCGAACCCGGCGGCGAGCACCTGCGCGGAATTGATGATGCCCACGCCCGCGAAGGCGCCGAACTGCTCGGCGGTCAGGTTGAAGAGCCTGCCCACCAGCGGGAAGGCCACCAGGGCCAGCAGGCCGAACATCAGGACCACCGCAATGGCATAGGCCATGTCCTCGTTCTTGGCTTTCACAGCCGGGGAGATGGCGATGGTGGCGGAAACGCCGCACACCGACATGCCCGCCGCCAGGCAGGCGCCAAGCGACGAAGACATGCCAAGCCTGTTGCAGAGCCACATCATGATCAGGGCGGTGCCGAACAGGAACACCGCGATGAACACCAGGGCCTGGCCGCCAACCGACACCAGGCCGGCCAGCGAATAGCTCGACCCCATGACCACGATGCCCGTCTTGGTCATGATGGTGGAGTAGCGCAGGCCCGGCTGGAACACCGCAGGCACGCCCACGGTGTTGCGGATCGCGATGCCTATGATGATGGCCAGGATGAAGTCCTTGAGCGAGAGGTAGGTTTTGAACAGGGGATAGGTTTCAAGCATCGGGGCCAAGAAGTTGGCCACAAGGGCCACCGCCGTGACCAGTATCAGGCCGGGCAGGCTTTCGAATATTGCCTGGGCGAATGCCTGCTGCTTTTCAAAGGGTTGCGAAATGACGTTTTCCGACATGGGATCCTCCTGCGTGCTGTGGTGTCCCCGCCTTGGGCAAGAGTAATGCCAGAAAACCATATGTTGTGATTTCGGATGGTTACGAAGATGACGTCCCGCTTCGGCCGGGTTTGGTGGGCCGTAGGGGAACGCATTTGAAGTCCATGTTCCCGAACGGGAACATGGACTGTTGCTTGCGATACGAGGGAGGATGCGATTTCCCGGAGAAGGTCGGTACCTGGACCGGGGATGACGAGGAGCCCCATCCCGCCCGGATCACGGTCCATGGCAACGAGTGGGGGCCGTGCAGCGCCGAAGGCCCGGCACGGGCAACGTGGCGACAGGCCGCGGAGAAGATCGGCGTGGAACCGCGGGTGACCCCGGTGGCCGACCTTGTCAACTGGCGCTCCGGGGCCTTGCCGACGACGCGGGCCGCGACCGGACCCGCACCGTCATCATCTCCGGCGCGGGAGCGGGGCGGCTATTGCCCCTGCTTGACGGCCAGCGGAGTGCCCGCCTGCCCGGCGTAGAAGACGATGATTTCGGCGGGCTCGTTGCCGGGGTTGAAGCCCAGGTGCGGGGTATTCACCACCTCCACGATGGGGTCGCCCGCCGCGAGGCGCAGTTCCTTGCCGTCCGCCGTGGTTACCGTCAACTGCCCGCGTGTCAGCACCCCGGCGTTGATCACCGGGTGATGGTGCAGGGGCAGTCGCGCCCCGGCGGGAATGGTGATGCGCAGGATGGTGACTTGCGGCTGGCCCTGCGGATACGCGGGCAGCGTGGCGCCGTCCCAACTGCGCTCAGACTGGACGAGTTGGACGGAACTGACGGCCTGGCCGGAGGTCTGGTCGACGGACTGGGGGGTGGAGTTGGGGGCGGCTGGCGTGTTCGTGTGCCGGGGCGCACAACCGCCTGACAGCGTGATGGCGCACAGCATGAGGGCGGCCAGCAAGCCGGGGGGCGCCAGTCGGCAGGCCGTTAGCCGGGAGGCAGGGGTGACGAGGCCGGGAAAACAGGTGCTGCCGGGGCAGAAGGTGGTAGAGGTGCGCATGCTGTTCCCCAGGGGGTGTCGGGTGTGGGGTCGGGTCCGGGAACCGGCGGCAGGTCGTCCGCTCTGCCTGGGCCGGGAGGGAGGGCTTGCCCTGGCCGCAGCGGGAAGGTCCGGGCCGACCCGGCGGCGTCTTGGCCAGCCGGGTGGCAATCAGGCCCAGGCTGGCAACGCTCAGGGGGCGGACGCGCCTGCCTTGAGGTGCTTCTGCCGTTTGCGGTCATACATCAGCGTGTCGCACCGCTTCAGCAGGGCGTCAACGCTTTCGCCGTCGCGCGAGCAGGCCAGCCCGTAACTGAAGGCCACGCGGTATGTCCTGCCGGAGGTGGCATCCTGTTCCGCCAGGCTGTTTTCAAGCGTGCAGAGCCGTTCGTAGATCGCGGCGGGGTCGTTGTCGAACTGGACCACGGCGAATTCGTCGCCGCCAAAGCGCATCACGCTGAACCCTTCGTCAAAGGTTGTCCGCAGGCCTTCGGCTAGCGTCAGTAATGCATGATCCCCGGCAGCATGTCCGTATCTGTCGTTGATGGCCTTCAGGCCGTCCATGTCCAGCAGGGCCACGCACATCTTCAGTTCGCGCATGCGACGGGCCTTGGCGATGGCGTTGCGATAGGCGGTCCTGTTGGCCAGCTTGGTCAGTTCGTCGCGTTCGGACGAATTGATGAACACGGTCACCAGCAGGATGATGCACGAGATGGCCCAACTGCTCCAGATGGTCAGGAAGGTGAAGTAGTGCAACTGGATGGCCGCGGTTATGGCGGGCAAGGCCAACGCCAGGGCGAACAGGGCCGCTTCTTCTGCCCGCAGCCGGGCGCGATGTCGGATCAGGACGCTTACCGTCAGGGCCTGATAGCCGTAGAACATGGCCGGGGATACGACGAACCACGGCCCGCGCGAGTAGGTGTTGTCGGGCGCGATGGAAAACAGCAGCCCCGCGTTGTAGCTGAGTATGGCCAGTGCCGCGTTGCAGGCCAGGGGAAGCGTCCAGAACAGGATGGCAGATGGGGCAAGGCGCACGCCGGTCCAATGGTGCAGGAAGGTCCACGTCAGGAAGGCGGGCACGGGCACCAGCAGAAAGCCGATGCTGTTGATCAGCTTGCCGAGGGGGACAAGCTGCACGTTGTCACGGATCGTTGCGTTGAAGTTGGTATCCAGCGCCACGCTGCATGCTTCAAGCACAAGCAGGGTGAAGACGCACACCATGACGGATATGAGATGCCGGTGCGCGGGAATGTTCCTGTCAAGCTTGATGCCCGCAACTGCAATGGCTGGCAGCAAGGCGAGACACATGAGAATATCGACGTGGATCGTGGACAGGTATGTCATGGAGTGTGTCTGCTGGGGGTGCTGGTATCCATGCTGCTGCAGTTGCACGTAACGTGTGTCACAAGGCCGACTTTTATTGCAAAAGCTGGTCATTAACGCCGTTGTGCCGTCTCCGTTATCGTGTCTCGGCAGTAGAGCGTACCGGAACTGTTCCGTCAAGGGGTGGAATAATGGGTTGTACGGTGGCCGAGAAGCGGCCCCCTACACCCGCACCTTCTTCTCGTACAGATCGGGCAGATCGTTTTCCAGCAGCACGGCGTCGCCGGGGCCGATGTTGGCGGCCAGCCAGGCGCGGGCAGCGGCGAAGTCCGGGCATTCCACCACAAGCTGGTCTGGCCCGGCGGCGGCGCGGAAGGCATCCACCAGCGTGGGGATGCGGTCCGGGGAAACGGCCAGCAGCACGTCGGCGCAGGCTGCCGCGCGGGCGCCAAGGTCGGCGTGGGCGCTGTCGTGCAGGGTGCCCAGTTCCACCATGCCGGGGGTCACCAGCACGCCGCGCCGCCCGGCCTTGCGGTACAGGTCCAGCAGGTCGAGGGCGGAGGCGAAGCCGGAGGGGTTGGAATTATAGGCGTCGTCGATGAGCACGGAGCCGTCGGGCTGGGGCTTCACCTCCAGCCGATGGGCGATCTGCGGCAGGCTGCGCAGGGCGCTGACCACCCGCTGCGGTTCCACGCCCACCCCGCACGCGGCGGCAAAGGCCAGGGCCACGTTGTCCACGTGGTGCATGCCGTGGATGGGCGCGCGCACCGCATATTCCTGCCCCTGGTACAGCAGGCGGGCATGGATGCCGGAAAGGTCCTGCCCGGCCTCCAGCACGCGCACGGAAGGTTCCGGCGCGCCCGTCATGACCGTCATGACCGTCACGCCCGCAACGTCCGGTCCGGCACCCCCGTCCGTACCCGCGCACAGCAGCACCGCGCCCGCGTTGGCGGCGGCAAAGTCGCGCGCATGGTCGTAACCCAGCAGGGCGGCGGGCAGCACCACCCGGCCCCCACGGGCCACGGTGGCGTGCGCCAGTTCGAACTTGGCCCGCACCACGGTGGCCAGATCCTTGAAGCGTTCGTAGTGCGCCGGGCCCACGTTGGTGATGATGGCGAAATCGGGCGGGGCCAGCCTGCACAGCCGTTCGATGGAGCCGATGCCGTAGGCGCCCATTTCCGCGATGAAGAAGCGGTGCGCGTCGGTCAGCCGTTCCCGGATGATCCGCGAGATGCCCATGGGCGTGTTGATGCTGCCCGGCGTCATCAGCGTGGGGTGGTAGCAGCCCAGCACGTGGGCCAGGATGTGCTTCACGCTGGTCTTGCCGTACGAGCCGGTGACCGCGATGACCGTGGGCGCAAGGCGCAACAGCTTTTGATGGGCCTCGTTCCAGAAGCCCTGCTGGATGCGCGCCTCCACCGGGGCCAGCGAGGCGTTGGCCGCCACCAGCGTCAGCGGCAGCGCCTGCACCCCGAGCATCCAGAACGGCAACAGCGCAGCGGGGTTGGCGGGGCACAGGGCCAGCGCCACGGCGTACACCGCCGTCAGCCCCAGCGCCACGGACAGGATGCGCCTGACCCGCGCGGTGAGCACCAGTTTCTTCTTGGCGGCCTTCAGGGGGTTGTCTTCCACGGCGGCCACGGCCAGCAGCACCAGGCCCGCCGCCCATTTGGCGTACGTTGCGGCCTCCGGCGCGGTCAGCGCCGCGCCCCAGCAGGCCAGCAGGGGCAGGGTG
>NZ_VRYY01000718.1 GCF_015731765.1 Nitratidesulfovibrio oxamicus | reverse complement strand
GATGGCCGTTTCAAATGCCGTCGGTGCGGTAGCAAGTACTCGTGGAAAACCGCCTGGGAACTTAGCCGCCTTCCCGAAGCCAAAAAGCTCAAGGCGTTGGAACTCTTTGTCTATGGCGTCCCTGTGTTTCGGCAACGCTTCCGGGCGGAGGCGAGTGCCCCGGCGCTGGAACGCTTGTACCGCATCTTCCGCACCTGCTGCGCCTATCTGGAAGAATGCCGAGAGCCCTTTGAAGGAAGCCTTGAATGCGATGAAAGCTCGTTCGGTGGCCACCGCAAGGGCAAGCGGGGCTGGGGTGCCGCAGGTAAGGTCATAGTTTTCGGAATCATCAAGCGGAACGGACAGGTTAAGGCCTTCCCGCTGCATAGGCGAACCCGGCATGAAGTGTTCGAATTGGTGCGTGAGCATACTCTTCCCGGAAGCCTTTACTACACGGATGATTGGCAGGCTTACGCGAGCTTGAGGGTTCGCGGTGACCACGTGGTGGTCCGTAAGGAGCGTGGTCGCCCCAAGGGCCGCGACCACATCAACGGAATTGAAGGCTTCTGGAGTTACGCCAAGAACTGGCTTTACCCATTTCGAGGTGTACCCAGGAAAACTTTCCACCTTTTTCTGGGTGAAGTTTGTTTTCGGTTTAACCACCGGAGTGAGGACTTGTTCCCCATACTTTTAAAGGCATTGAAGACAAGTCCAGCAAGAGATTTTA
>NZ_VRYY01000717.1 GCF_015731765.1 Nitratidesulfovibrio oxamicus | reverse complement strand
TAACGCGGGCCGCTTCCAGCCGTTCCTCCACCTCGCGCGGGGGCAGGCCCAGGTCGCGCGCCAGGTCCCGCGGCGCGCGGGGTTGGTACAGGATGTTGCGGCCCGTGCGGCTGCGGGTGGCCTCGTCCTCGTAGTTGCCATAGGCCGTGCAGCCGAAGGCCCGGGCCGTCAGGTCCGCGTCGGAAATGCAGGCCGGGTCCGCGTTGTCCCCGTCACCGGCCACGCAGGCATCCGTACCCGCTTCCCCCCCGGCATCCGGGCTTGCATCCAGCGGGGCGCAAGCCTCTTCGATGTCCGCCAGGGTGAAGGTATAGAACAGCCCCTCGCCGCGCGCGCCGTCCAGTTCGCTGTCGGCATCCTCGGCGCTGTAGAAAGCGCCATCCGGCGATGTCAGGTCGCGCAGGACGTAGGCGGCGGTCTCTTCCGCCGTGCGGCGGAACTCGCCGTCGCGGGTGGCCAGCCAAGCCTCGGCGTAGGCCAGCATCAGCATGGCCTGGTCATAGAGCATCTTCTCGAAGTGGGGCAGCAGCCATCGGGCGTCGGTGGAATAGCGGTGGAAGCCATAACCCACATGGTCGTGGATGCCCCCGCGCCGGATGGCCCGCAGGGTCTGCGCGGCCATGCGCAGGGCCTTTGCCCCTCCGGGTTCGTCCGCCGCCGATACGGGCGCCGATACGGGCGCCGATGCGGACGCCGCCTGCGCCCC
>NZ_VRYY01000716.1 GCF_015731765.1 Nitratidesulfovibrio oxamicus | reverse complement strand
GCAGGCCGGGCCAGGCGTCCGGGCGCGGGTTGGTCCAGCCGTCGCGCGTGGCGGGGGCGGAAGCCAGCGCGGCCCCGTCCCAACTCATGGTGATTTCGCGCAGTCGGCTTTCCCCATTGTGTGCGCGCCAGTGCAGGATCAGCGAGAGCGGCCCGGCCACCAGGCGTTCGCGCACCTCGTCGAACAGTGCGGTGTCCGGAATGTCGAGCGCGGCGCGGCGGCGGGGAGTGGCGGAACGGTTGTGGGGCATGCGGCCTCCGAAGGTGAAAGGCAAGTGTGTTCCGGGTGTGGGTTGCGCCTTGCTGGATGAGGGGCGCGGCAAGGCGCGGCAGTCCGGGCAATGCAGTCCGGCAAGGCGGCCCCGGACAGGACCGACGCGGATAGGACCGACGCGGACAGGACCGACGCGGACATGGTCGACGCGGACAGGGCCGACGCGGACATGCCTGCCCCGGACAGGGCCGACCGCCTGTCGTTTCCATAGCCGGAAAGCCCGGCGGCGGAAAAGGGGTGTCCGGCGAACGGGCCGGTTTCATACCGCACGTGCGACGAGCGCATTCAGGCGGGGCGTGCGGCAGGCGTCACTCCCGGTCCGCCACGGGCCGCAGGTGCGGGAAGGCAGCACAGGCCGCCGCGTATTCCGCCTCCCACGCCTGGGCCTGTTCCGTGTTCCGCAGGCGCGGCGCGGCCCCCGGCAGGCGATGGGGC
>NZ_VRYY01000715.1 GCF_015731765.1 Nitratidesulfovibrio oxamicus | reverse complement strand
GTCTGCCGGGGCCGCCTGGGCGGGCGCGGCAACGGCCATGCCGCAGGCCACGGCCAGCAGGGCCGCCAGCAGCAGCCCGCCGATACACCGGGTGTTCAGGATGGTCCGAGTTTCGTGTGCCATTGCAGCCTCCTTGTCGGTCACGGCAAGCGTGAGTGCTTGCCGTTATAGGCTTTGGTGCCGCATAGCATATTTTTCGTGACTGTACACGTGCGCGCAGGGGCGCGGCGGCGCAAGGGCTGCGGGGCGGGATTGGGGGTTGTCAGCGTTGTCCCGCGCTTGTCCGGGCCCCCTCCCGCGCGCTTGACAGGGCGGTCAGCACCGGGTGCAGCACAAAGACCAGCCCGCCAACCCCCAAAATGCCCAGTCCGGCCTCGTACAGCCCGTTGCCCAGGGGGTGCAGCGCCATCAGCGCCGTCCCCAGCACGCAGGCAAGGAAGGCGCCGGTTTCCGTCCTGTCCTGATGCAGCCCAAGACACTTCGGACAGTTTTCGCCTTCAGGCGCGGGGTAGGCGAACCACACGCCGTTCCACGTCATGGCCGCCAGCACGGCCACCACGGCGCCCCAGGCCATGTGCAGCGGCAGCAGCAGCGGCGGCATGGGCAGGGGCAGCAGTACGGGGATGGCCGCCGTGGCCGCCGCCGGGGGATGGTCCGCATCGGCCAGTTGCATGAACAGTGCGGCAAGGGCCACGGCCAGCCCCAGCGC
>NZ_VRYY01000714.1 GCF_015731765.1 Nitratidesulfovibrio oxamicus | reverse complement strand
GATGCACGCCCAGCAGGGGCGCGCCGGGGGCGGCGTGCGTGGCGCGAAAGGCGGCGGCGCGTTCGCGGGCGGGTTCGGGCAGCACCAGTTCCGGCCAGTCCAGGATATGCGGCAGGTTCAGGGGCCGCACCAGTTGCAGCAGCCGCTCTATCTCGTCCAGTTCGTCGAAGCGGCGTGGCACGGTGTGGGTGTAGAACCACGAATTGAACCACGGCGCTTCGTAGCCGATGCGCACCTTGGCGCTGGTCCAGCGGGCGATGCACGCGCTGCGCAGGCTGGTGTGGGCGGATATCCACAGCGAATGGCGCTCGCGCGCCAGTTGCCGCCCCACGCGGGCGGCGGCCATGATGCCGCTTTCGCCGCCGCGCTTGTCGAACTCGTGCACGCCGGAAAGCTCCGGCTGTGCGGCGAACAGGCTGCCCACGCCGCGCCGCACCCAGAAGTGCAGTTCCGCATCGGGGTAGTTGGCGCGCAGGGTGCGCAGCAGTGGCAACGTAAGTACCGCGTCGCCCAGAAAGGCGGTGTTCCAGACGCCGATACGGCTCATGACGGTTCGCTCCGCGAAATAACCGTGAAAGAGGGGCCGGTGAGGGCGCAGTCCGATACGCCAGACGCGCCCGAAACTTCGGCGGTATCGCCCAGCAGCCACGCGGCGGCGGCGGCAAGGTCGCGCGCCACGGCGTGCGGCCAGTCCGGACGGGCGGCAAGGGT
>NZ_VRYY01000713.1 GCF_015731765.1 Nitratidesulfovibrio oxamicus | reverse complement strand
CGCCCCACGGCCAACTCCGCCGTGTCCCCGGCCCCTGCGCTTTCCCTGCCCGCCCCCAACGCGCCCGATTCCCCCGCCGGGTCCGCCGCCTCTGCCACCGCCGTCGCTCCCCAGTCCGGCGACATCCCGCCCGCGCTGGACGTGCAGTGCGCCTTCTCGCCCGACGGCAGGCTGCGCGCCAAACAGGAACGCTACGGCGGGCGCGCCGCCAGCTACGACTACACCCACGACGGACGCTGCCACCTGACCGAGGTGCGCCGCGACGGCCAGGTGGCGGAACGCTACACCTACAACACGGCGGGCCAGCGCATCACGGCAAGAGTGAACCCGCTGCCCGGCATGTCGCGCGTCGCGCTGCGGATGCTGGAGACGGAGCGCGCCTTTGCCTACGACAACACGGGCCGCCTCGTGCGCGCGGGCCGGACGCGCTACCTGTACGCGCCGGACGGCACGCTGCGCTGCCGTGAGGAAGGGCGCGTCAGCATGTGGTTTTACTATGGTAATGGGGGCAACGGGGACAATGCAGGCAACATCGCCGGGGGCGCACCCTCTGCCTCCCCCGCCCCCCATAGTCCCCATAGTCCGCATGCCCAGCTTGCGCCCGTGGCCCTCGATTCGGTGGTGCTGCCCGGCGGCGACATCATCCGCTACCGTTTCGGCGACAACGGCATGCCCTTCATGGTGTTGCGCAACGACGCGCCCAGCGAGGAAT
>NZ_VRYY01000712.1 GCF_015731765.1 Nitratidesulfovibrio oxamicus | reverse complement strand
GGCTCGATGCGCCGCAGGCAGCCTGGCTGGCGCAGCGAAGGCGTGGCGCGACCCCGCACCAGCCGGGCCGTGGCCGGGCAGCCGTGGTGACGGGTCAGGTAGGCCATGATGGCGTTCAGCGAGTACGGGGTATAGTCCAGGCTCACGCTTACCGGCCCGAACAGACGACGCACGCCGGGCCGCTTCAGGATGAACTGGCCGATGCCCTTCCACAGCAGCAGCAGGGGGGCGTAGTCGCGCTGGTAGTCCGCCGCCACGAAGGCGCGGCCCAGTTCAAGCGCGGGCGCGCCGCCGAAGAATTCCGGGCGGAACCGGAACAGCGACGCGGAATACAGGCCGCGCTGCCCCTGTGCATCGAGGATGGCGTCCACCTCGCCCAGCCGGTACGCCCCGGCCAGGGCGTGGTCGTCCTCGTGCCACAGGACCAGGTGGCGGTAGGTGGCGTCAAAGGCGTCGAGGTCCAGCGGTGCGCCGCTGCCCTCGCCCACTGCGCGAAAGGTCACCTCGCGCAGGCGGCCTATCTCGCGGATCAGTTCGGGCGAACGGTCCGCCGTGGTTTCCACGATGGTCCACGGTCCCTCGCGCAGCAGCACGTCGGCGGGGGGTATGGCGGCCAGTTCCGCCTCCAGCAATTCCATCGGACGGGCGGCGGCGATGGGCCGCATGCGCCGTGCCGACTGCCCGAGCGGGCCGAGCGGGCCGAGCGGGCCGACCTGCC
>NZ_VRYY01000711.1 GCF_015731765.1 Nitratidesulfovibrio oxamicus | reverse complement strand
CCCGCACCGCCAGCGTGTGCCCGGTATGCCTTGGCCCGGCCCCGGCGGAGCGGGTGGCCGTGGGCGATGCGGTGCTGCTGGTCAAGCGCTGCCCGGAGCACGGTGAATTTTCCGCGCCGGTGTGGCGGGGCGAGCCAGCCTTCACCGGCTGGGTGCGCCCCAAGATTCCCACCGCCCGGCGCGGCCCCGGCACGGAACGCGTTCTTGGCTGTCCCAATGATTGCGGACTGTGCCCGGACCACGGCCAGCACACCTGCACCCTGCTTATGGAGGTGACGCAGCGGTGCAACCTGCGCTGCCCGGTGTGTTTTGCGTCGGCAGGGCCGGGTGAGGGACGGGGGAATCGTAGTGAGCGGCAGAGTGGCGGGCTGGGCAGAGAGCCTGGCGGTGGATGGTGTGACGAGCGGCGCGAGGGCGATGCCCGCCAATCCCGGCGCGAGGACGACCCCACCCTGGGCGAACTGGTCGCCCGGCTTGCCGTGCTGCGCCCGCGCGCGGGCGATGCCAACATCCAGCTATCCGGCGGTGAACCCACCCTGCGCGACGATCTGCCGCAACTCGTCACCGCCGTGCGCGGGCTGGGCTATCCCTTCGTGCAGCTGAACACCAACGGCCTGCGCCTTGCGCGCGAGGCGGGGTACGCCGCGCGCCTTGCCGCAGCGGGGCTGGATTCGGTGTTCCTGCAATTCGACGGGCCGGACGGCGCGGCCACCGCCCGGCTGCGCGGC
>NZ_VRYY01000719.1 GCF_015731765.1 Nitratidesulfovibrio oxamicus | reverse complement strand
CGCGCACGCTGGCGGGCATTGCCTGCTGCGTGGCCGGGGTGCTGGTGCTGCGGCTTGCGCCCGTTTCCGGCGCGGCGGGCGGCAATGCCGCGCAGTCCCTCACGGCAGCGGGTGTTGACGGCTTGGGCCTGCTGCTGGTGCTGGGCGCGGTGTGTTGCGAAGCGTTGTTCCTGCTGCTGGGGCGCACCCTGCGCACGCCCGTGTCGCCGCTGGCCGCATCCACGGCATGCACCCTGTTCGGCGCGGTGCAGTTTCTGCCGTTGGCCTTGCCGGAGGCGCACCGTGTGACGGAACTGGACCTCACCGGCTGGCTGCTGGTGGGGTACTACGGCGCTGTGATCACCGTGGCTGCGTATATTTTCTGGTTTCGGGGCGTGGCCCGCGTGAATGCGGGAACGGCGGGAGCCTTCACCGCCGTGCTGCCGGTGAGCGCGCTGGGCTTTTCCGCGTTGCTGCTGGGCGAACCGGTGGGCTGGTCGCACCTGGCCGGGGTGGCCTGCGTGCTGTGCGGCATCTGGTGCGTGACGCGGCGTTGATGCTGGGGCGGCAGGGGGCGCGGTCCCGGTGGGATGCTGACGCGGTGTGCGGCGCAGGACGCAAGCCACCCGGGAGGCTGCTTCCATCCTTCGCCGCTCATGCCTACCGCCAGCGGGTGTTTTCCTGTCGTGTCCGCGCGACATGGTGGTGCGCATGGCTGGCCCTGTGCCGATGTCGGCCCGTTATGGGGCTAGGGTTGGCGTGTTGGCGATTTCCTGAGGAAAGATGGCCGTGCGGCACGGAATTTCATTGCCGCTGGCGGCATCACGTCATATACGAAGAGTGAGGGAGAGTGTTTACTTTCCCCCGCGTCCGCGCTTGTTCCCGCAGTCACGATGTCGGCAGGTGGCCTCGGGCCATGCCCCCGCCGACACCCTCTCCGCCTGATGCTTCACGGACGCGTCCTCCGCTGCCACGCGCGCCGCCCGCTGGGGTGCGGCCCGCTTTGCCCGGAACGCCGGAACACCGGAAAGGAGGAGCCATGAAGATTCTCGTTGCCGTCGATTCGTCGCAGTTTTCCGAAAAGGCCCTGGCCAAGGCGGTAGAGCTTGCCCAGAAGGGCGGCGCGGAACTGATCGCCCTTGCAGTGGCCGAACAACCGCTGGACATGGGCGAGATCGCCGTTCCCGTCGATCTTTCCGCCCACTACAAGGCCGTGGCCGCCAAGGCGCTGGAAAAGGCCGCCGAAGTCGCCAAGGGGAAGGGCGTGGCCCTGCGCCCGGTGCTGGAAGGGGGCAGTTCGCCCGCCGACAACATCATCGAACTGGCGAAGAAGGAAGGCGTGGACCTGATCGTCACCGGCAGCCGTGGTCGCACGGGGCTTGAAAAGTTCCTGCTGGGCAGCGTGGCCTCCAAGGTGGTTTCGCACGCCGTCTGCTCGGTGCTGGTGGTGCGCTGACGCGTACCTGGTGCCGGTTTTGGCGGTGCGCTGACGCGCACCGGAGGTTGCCGTTTTCGCATTGTCACGGGGCGCGGGTTCCACCGCGCCCCGTTTGCGCCCGGTGGCGGCAAGAAAGGCGTCGGGCGTACGTTTGGCGCCGGATGATCCCGCCATGCCACCGCCATGTCGTGGCTTTCCAAGGGCATGGTCTCGAACTGCAGCGACATGCCCGCACGGGCGCTTGCAACAACCGTCCGCAGGTCGGAGCCGGGCAGGGGGACCATGCGCCCCATCTGGAGCCGGAGGGCGGGGTGCATCTGGAATGACGACTGGCGAGGATTAACGCTTTACATCCCTCCGCGCCAGGGGTATTGAACGCTCATTCAGCTAGGGGAGCCCGCAGGGCTGAGAGTGGAGCACGTCTCCAGACCCTCTGAACCTGAAGCAGTTTACACTGCCGTAGGGAAGCTGAGCGTACCGCGCCCGAAATGCCGGAAACGCCCGTCCAACCTGCGACGGGCGTTTTTTGTTCGCCCGCCGCACGAAAGCGGGAAAAACCGCGCGACGGACGCGCCACAACGCGAAGCTGGGGGAGCCCGTTCGGGCTGAGAGGGAAGGGCAGCCTTCCGACCCCGAGAACCTGATGCAGGTCATCCTGCCGTAGGGAAGCTTCCTCGCCTTCGGGCCATCAAAGGGGAGCTTGCCGTTCGCAGGCTCCCTTCGCTTTCTCGAACGTCGCGGCAGCGGAGATTACGGCAATGACGATACGCGTGAACGGACAGCAGATGGAATGCGAAACCGGCACGACGCTGCTCCAGTTGCTGGAGCGGATGGCCCTGCGGCCCGAGGCCGTGGTGGTCGAGCGCAACCGCGCCATCGTGAAGTCCGGGGAGTACGGGGCCACCCGGCTCGATCAGGGAGACGAACTCGAACTACTGCACTTCGTGGGAGGGGGCTAGTGACGCACGACACACACGACAACGACACGCTGGTGATCGGAGGGACGGCCCTGACGAGCCGCCTCTTCATCGGCACCGGCAAGTACGGCACCGACTCCCTCATCCCTGACGTGGCCGGGGCCTCGGGCTCCCAGGTCATCACCGTGGCGCTGCGGCGCGTGGACCTGGCCAACCCCAGGTCCAACGTGCTGGCCCACATTCCGTCCCACATGCGGCTGCTGCCGAACACCTCCGGCGCGCGGACGGCCGAAGAGGCCGTCCGCATCGCCCGGTTGGCGCAGGCCGCCGGGTGCGGCAACTGGATCAAGATCGAGGTCATTTCCGACAGCCGCTTTCTGCTGCCGGACGGCTACGCCACGGCCCGCGCCACGGAAACGCTGGCGAAAGAGGGCTTCGTGGTGCTGCCGTACATGAACCCCGACCTGTACGTGGCGCGCGACCTGGTCAACGCCGGGGCCGCCGCCGTCATGCCGCTGGGCGCGCCCATCGGCACCAACCGGGGGCTGCGCACGGCGGAAATGATCGGCGTGCTCATCGAGGAGATCGACCTGCCGGTCATCGTGGACGCAGGCATCGGCAAGCCCTCGCAGGCCTGCGAGGCCATGGAGATGGGCGCCGCCGCGTGCCTCGTGAACACGGCCATCGCCACGGCGGGCAACCCGGTGGCCATGGCCCGCGCCTTTGGCGAGGCGGTGCGCGCCGGGCGCGCGGCATACCTTTCGGGCGCGGGGCCTGTGGCCGCGGCGACTGCGGACGGTGCCAACGCCTCGTCGCCGTTGACGGGCTTTCTGGGGGAATAGCCGGGCGCGCGGCGCACGGGACGGGACGCCACACGCCGTGAACCCGCCGGATGCCCGCTCCGTGCCTTCAGCGTATCCCCCCAATTCCCCGGAGTCTTCCCGCGTCTTCCCGCGTCTTCCCGCACAAGGAGCAGGACATGAGCATGTACGACGTGGTCCGTGAATGGGCCCCCCGCGTGGCGGACGCCCCCCTGCGCGCTTTCATGGAGGCCGCCACGCCAGACGACGTGGCCCGCGTGCTGCGCAAGGAGCGCCTCTCCCCGCACGATCTGCTGACCCTGCTTTCCCCGGCGGCGGCCACCCGGCTGGAGGACATGGCCCTTCGCGCCCGCGAGCTGACGGTGCGCCACTTCGGACGCACCATCCAGCTGTTCACCCCGCTGTACCTTTCCAACCACTGCACCAACCAGTGCCGGTACTGCGGCTTCAACGCGCGCAACCACATTCCCCGCCAGCGCCTGACGGACGAGGAAATCGTGGCCGAGGGGCGGGCCATCGCCGCCACCGGGCTGCGCCACCTGCTGCTGCTTACCGGCGATGCGCGCCATGTTTCCGGGCCGCAATACATCGCACATGCCGCGCGCCTGCTGGCCCCGCTGTTCCCTTCGTTGTCTGTGGAAGTCTATTCGCTGACGGACGAGGAGTACGCGCTGCTGGTGGATGCGGGCATCGACGGCATGACCATGTTCCAGGAAACCTACAATGCGGCCCTGTACCCGGAACTGCACCCCGCAGGGCCCAAGCGCGACTACCATTTCCGTCTGGACGCGCCGGAGCGCGCCGCCCGCGCGGGCATGCGCAGCGTGGGCCTTGGCGCGCTGCTGGGGCTGGACGACTGGCGGCGCGACGCCTTCTTCACCGCCCTGCACGGCTACTGGCTGCAACGCCGGTATCCCTATGTGGACGCAAGCTTTTCCGTGCCGCGCCTGCGCCCCCACGCCGGGGCCTTCCAGCCTGCGCACACGGTATCCGACCATGACCTGGTACAGGTCATCCTGGCCTACCGCATCTTCATGCCCAGCGCGGGCATTACCGTGTCCTCCCGCGAACGGGCGGGCCTGCGCGACAACCTGATTCCCCTCGGGGTTACCCGCATGTCCGCCGGGGTGAGCACCGCAGTCGGCGGCCACGCCGTCCGTGAGCAAAACGGCCACGCCGCCCGCAAGGATGTGGAAGGGCAGGGGGATGGGGGCGGCGCCACCCCGCAGTTCGAGATTTCCGATCCGCGCAGCGCCGATGAAATGGCCGCCGCCATTGCCGCGCGCGGCTACCAGCCAGTGTACAAGGACTGGGAATCGGTGCTGGACGGCGGGTACGGGTGTGGGATAGCGTGCGCCGCGCGACGCACCCCGTCCAGCGAACTTGCCGGGAATTTTACCCCGGCAGCCCCCAGCGCCACGGCCTGATATTCCGAAACGGCAGGATTTTCCGGAACATCCGGAGCCTTTCACAGCATTTCTGAACGGTTCGGAACAGGGCACTGTGCGCGGGGCGGACGAGGCGGGCATCCGCGTCGCAATCCCCCCCTCTTCAGGAGCTTCCGTGAGCATTCTTTCCGATGGTCTCGCCCGGTATCTCGAACATGACCACCTTGAACGCATGGCCGTGGCCCGCGTGGGCATCGCGGGGGCAGGGGGCCTTGGCTCCAACTGCGCCGCCATGCTGGTGCGCAGCGGCCTGCGCCGACTCGTGGTAGCCGACCGCGACGTGGTCGAACCCTCCAATCTCAATCGCCAGCAGTACCAGCCGTTCCATCTCGGCAAGTCCAAGGTGGACGCGCTTGCCGAAAGCCTGCGCATCATCGAGCCCCGCCTGGTGGTCACCGCCCGGCGCGTGGAACTGACCCCCACCAACGTGGCCGACGTGTTTGCCGGGTGCGACATTCTGGTGGAAGCCTTGGACGACCCCGAGGCCAAGCGCATGTTCGTGGAGGCCGCGCTGGAAATGGGCGCCTTCGTGGTGTCCGCCTCTGGCATGGGCGGCTGGGGCGGCCCGGCCATGCAGATGCGCCGCATGGGCGACCGCATGGTGCTGGTGGGCGACTTCACCAGCGAGGTGGGCCACGACCTGCCTCCGCTGGCACCGCGCGTGACCATGGCGGCGGCCATGCAGGCGGATGCGGTGCTGCACCACATACTCGGCCCCTGCCCCGGTTTTGTGTAATCGGCGTCAGGGCGGGCATATGCTGCGTCAAACAGGCTTTCCGCGCGGGTCACGTACCGAAGGCGTACGCTCCCCTTGCGGAAAGCCTGTTTTCCTTGCCTTTACCCACCCTGACGCCGATTACAGGCGGGGTGCCGGTTCGCGGTGGGGCCATATGCAGCGTCAAGCCGACTTTCCCTGCCGCTGACCCGGTCGCGCGCGTTACGCAGGTTGTGCAGGGGCGGTAGGGCAGGTGTTTCTATGGACTTATAACTCGCTTTGATGACTTGGTGTTCCGCGAAAGCCCGAAATCTCAGTTCTTTCCCAAAAAAGGAGCATCCCATGCCGCGCATCCTTCCCGGCAGCACGCCGGAAGCCGACATCTACTGCCTGACCGATGACGGGCTGTCGCGGGGGCGGTCTGCCGTGGACGTGGTGGACGCCATGCTGCGCGGCGGCGCCCGCATCGTGCAGTACCGTGAAAAGGACAAGCACGCCGGTGAGATGCTGCGCGAGTGTCTGGAGTTGCGCCGCATGACCCGCGAGGCCGGGGCCTGCTTCATCGTCAATGACCATGTGGACATCGCCATGTTGTGCGATGCCGATGGCGTGCACGTGGGGCAGGACGACCTGCCCGTGCTGGCGGTGCGGCAACTGGTGGGGCCGGGGCGCATCATCGGGCTGTCCACCCATTCGTCGGAGCAGGCCCGCGCCGCCGTGGCAAGCGGGGCGGACTACATCGGCGTGGGGCCCATTTTCGCCACCAAAACCAAGAAGGACGTCTGCGCGCCCGTGGGGTTCGAGTACCTGGACTGGGTGCTGGCCAACATCTCGCTGCCCTTCGTGGCCATTGGCGGCATCAAGCTGCACAATGTCGGGCAGGTGGCCGCGCATGGGGCGCGGTGCTGCGCGCTGGTCTCGGAAATAGTGGGTGCGGACGATGTTGCCGCCCGCTTCGCGGAAGCCCGTGCGGCCATGGGGGCGGCGCGGGGGTAGTCTGTTTCGTCGCCTGTGCAGGGTCCGTGCGGCGATGGCGTGGCGTCTGTGCGGTGCCTGTCCGTATCTGGCGTCGTCCGTTTCCGTCGTCTCCACATGGCATGCAACAACGCGGCGCTCCCGAAAGGGCAGCGCCGCGTTGTTCATTGCACGCGGCAACGGTGCGGTGGCCACGCCGGACAGGAGGCCCACCGTCAGGCGATTTCCTCCAGCAGGCGATTTCCTCCAGCAGGCCGGAGACGCCAGCGGACGTGCTTGTCGAATCTCCCGAGGCGAACAGGCCGGAGAAGTCGAAGCCGCCCGCGCTGCCGTAAGCGTTCATGGCCCGCCGCAGCCAGGGTGGAGTCGGATTCGGACGAAGACGCCACGCCGCTCTTGATGGCGGCGGACCAAGGCCAGCCGGGGGCATGGCGCGATGGGCCGTAACAAGCCCCCGGCAAGCGATGTGTGTGCGAGGTGGCTGGCCCGTGCTAGACGCTTTCTGCTGCCCCCGTGGCTGCCCGAGCCGCTTCGGCGGCTGCGTCCGCCAGCACGTTGGTGATGTCGCCAACAGTGGAATTGTCCGCCGTGGCGGTGCCTGCGTCACCCGATGCGGAACCGCCAGTTGCCGCAACGGCACCGGAGGTGTCCGTGGTGGTGCCCGTGCTGCCGGTGGGGGCGGTTTCGAACAGGGCGGTCATCAGGCCGCCCATGTTGCCCTCGTACCGATCCACGGCTTCGCGCGCGGCCATGCCGTAGGCCCTGCGCCCGTAGTTGCTGCGCGCCACGGAACTCAGCGCGTGCAGGGTGCCCATGACGTCCAGCATCTGTTGCAGCGATCCGCCGAATTCATTGGCGGTGACGCTGCCGTCGCCGTCGGTGTCGAACTGCGCAAAGCGGTTCTGGTCAAGGCCGGATTCCGACTGCGACAGGCTGCCGTTGTCGTCGGTGTCCAGGCGCTCCACGATGCGCTGGGCAATGCGCGAGGCCATGGCCCCCACCGTGCCCGACTGGGCGGACGCGGTGGCTGCTGCCCCGGCGGCGGTTGCCGTGGTGTCCGAGCCGCCGTCAGTGGGATCCGTGGTGTCGGTGTCCTGCAGGGTGGCGGGGACCGTCAGGCGCACGGCCAACTTGCCGTCCAGTGTGGCGGCAATGGCGCCCGCCAGCGCGGCGGTGGAAAGCTCGCCGGAAGAGAGCAGTCCGTCGCCATCGGTGTCCAGGCTGGTGAATACATCGCCCCCAAGGCCGGTTTCCGTGGCAGAGAGGGCGCCGTCGCCATCCGCATCGCCCTTTTCTAAGAGCAGCCCGGCCATGGCTGACGCCTGTTCCGCCGTTGGTCCTGTTGCCGCGGCGGGCGCAGGCGTTTCGTCCGCGCCGGTTTCGGTGCCGGTGTCCGACCGCATCAGGTCTATCAGTTCATCGCGTTTGCTGCGCAGCCCTCCCTGCGCGCAACTCGCGGTTGCTGACGGCGCCGTCGCCGTTTTTGTCCAGGGCGGCAAAGGCCGCCCCGGACAGTTGCGACTCGGTGGCGGAAAGACCGCCGTCGTCGTCGGCATCCAGTTCCTCCATCATGGCGCTGGCCAGGCGGGCTGCGGCCCTGCCCATCCCTCTGCCCCTGCCGTGCCACGGGTCCCACCCGCTGCTGGAGATTCCTCCGTGGTTCTCGATGCTCATGCGTCCTCCGTCTGCCCTCCCAGGTCTGCCCGGGGCATGGCCCCGGGTATCAAGCCGCAACACGAACGGCGGCGGAAGGTTTTGCCCGCTTTTCGGGCTGCACTGCACGACGCAAGTTTTGTTCCGGGGACGTTATTTTCCGGGTTCGCAGGCAGACGCCCCATGTCGGGGGGACCGGGCCGGAAGCCCCCTGGGCCGGAATGTCGGTCGGATGGGCAGGGCGACGGGCCGGGCCCTGGCGCCATGGTGCGGAAGGTTGGCCCCATGGACCGATGCGGCAGGCGCGGCGCGCAGGGTCAGTCGCTGTCCGGCCCGCCATCGGGTGTCGTGGCATCGGGGCAGCCGGAAGCGGCGACGGCGGCGCGGTCGGGGAAGGCCCTGTCGATGAGTCTGCCCGGCGATACTCCCATGGCCTCGGCAATGGCAAGGATGTTCAGCAGGCAGAGATTGCGTTCGCCCCGCTCCACACCGCCGATGTATGTGCGGTGCAATTCTACTCTTTCTGCCAACTGTTCCTGGGACCAGCCGAGTGCCTCGCGGAACTGGCGGATTGTTGCACCTAATTCCATAAGTTGTTGTTTTTCTTGTGCAGAATAGCCTGGCATGGCTTCCTCCGTTGGCTGAAAGAATCCACTCAGGTTCTGCGTTGACGACTATAAGTCTACAGACTATAAGTATCACACCTCGCCTTTGATTCCCAATGCCATGTATTCATGGCTCTATTTTAAGAAAAGATGGCTAAACAGCGATTTGTGCATTCTGTCAGTACGAGTATGGTTTTGTGTTAATGCGTCCTGTATTTCTATTTAACTTTGTATGTGAAATTTCTGTTGCATGTAAAATATCAATACATGAGTAGCGTTGCTGTCTATAATATTCATTTTTTTCATATCAATTAAAAATGATATATATATTTTTGATGTACTATGTTGTCTCTGCAGTTGATGCAAATTGTCTTGATAAGAATCGGACTTATTTTGAATATCTTTATGATCAAGAGTTTTTTTTAGTTTTAAAGTAATGTAATATTGTTTGTTTCAAAGGATGGATAGTCAGGTGTCAGAGGGATGAAAAAAATGGGATAGAATATGTTTTGGAGTTAGTCATGACGTTAAAGGCAAAGTTGATCTCGAGTTTTGCTGTGCTGATTGTTCTTATTGCAGGCGTTGGTGGGTATTCTTCGGTGCAGTTGCGTGATATTTTTGGCGATGTCATCAATCTTACGCAGAACTGTATGCCAAGCATAAAGGCTGTTGGAGATATTCGTGGCAACGTCAATGAGGTGCGACGTCAGCAATTGCAGCACATCATTGCGCGTGATGAATCCGCCATGGAGGAAATCGAGAGCAGCCTGAAGGCCGTCGACGGGCGGCGGTTGGCCAACAGCACTATCTACGAGAAGCTGATTTCTTCCCCAGAGGAACGTGCGGCCTTCCGGGAATACAATTCGAATTTCGAGAAATACTTGGCAGGGCTGGACAAGATGATCGCCCTTTCGCGCCAGAATCGCACCGAAGAGGCCATGGCCCTGGACACGAAGGAGCTCAAGCCTGCTTTTGACGCTGCAATTATCGCCCTGCGCCGCTGTGTGGAATTGAACGACAAGGGGTCCAAGGATTCCGGCGATGCGGCCGGGGCGCGCGTCTCAGCCACCCAGCAGGTCAGCATCACGCTGGTTGCCGTGGCTCTGCTGATCGGTGTGGGGGCCGCCGTGTTCCTCATCCGCTCCACCCTCAACCAGCTTGGGGAAGACCCCGGCTACTTGCAGGGTGTTTCCACAGAGATTGCCGCCGGCAACCTGAACGTGAGCTTCCGCGCCGACAGACCTTTGTCCGGCGTGTACCAGGCCATGCAGGCCATGGTGGCCACCCTCAAGGGCAAGATAGCCGAGGCCGACGAAAAGACCGTGCTGGCAGAGGCCAAGGAGCGCGAGGCCATGGCCGCCACCGCAGCGGCGGAAGAAGCCCGCAAGCAGGCGGAAAACGCCAAGCGCGAAGGCATGATCCAGGCCGCCCAGAAGCTGGAAGGCGTGGTGGAGGTGGTGTCTTCTGCCTCCGAAGAGCTTTCCGCCCAGATAGAACAGTCCGACCGGGGCGCGGAAGAACAGTCCAAGCGCGTGGCCGAAACCGCCACCTCCATGGAAGAAATGAACGCCTCGGTGCTGGAAGTGGCCCGCAACGCGGGCACCGCTGCCACCTCGTCCGAAAACGCCCGCAACAGGGCCGAAGCGGGCGCGGCCATCGTGAACGACGTGGTTCGCGAAATATCGCAGGTGCAGCAGCAGTCCATGGACCTGAAGCGCGACATGGAAGACCTGGGCCGCCAGGCCGAAGCCATTGGCCAGATCATGAACGTCATTTCCGACATTGCCGACCAGACCAACCTGCTGGCGCTGAACGCCGCCATCGAGGCGGCCCGCGCCGGTGACGCCGGGCGCGGATTCGCCGTGGTGGCCGACGAGGTGCGCAAGCTGGCCGAAAAGACCATGCAGGCCACCAGCGAGGTGGGCAGCGCCATCCGGGGCATCCAGCAGGGCGCGCAGAAGAACATGGATAACGTGGACCGCTCTGTACGCGCCATCGAGGAAACCACCCGCCTGGCCCAGGACTCCGGCGCATCGTTGAAGGAAATCGTGGCCCTGGTGGATTCGGCCACCGACCAGGTGCGCGGCATCGCCACCGCTTCCGAACAGCAGTCCGCCGCCAGCGAGGAGATCAACCGGGCGGTGGAGCAGGTCAGCACCATTTCCGCCGAAACGGCGCAGGCCATGCGCGAGGCGGCCAAGGCGGTGTCCGAACTGTCCAACCAGGCCCAGGTGCTGCGCCGCCTGGTCGAAGAACTGAAGCAGGCATAGGCGCACCATGGAAGCCACTCGCGAAGACATTGCGTCCGCCGTACCGGGGGCGTCGGGCCGGTTCCGGCTGGACGGCGGAGATGGCGGGCTGCTGCAACTCGTCACCTTCACGCTGGGCGAAGAGGAATTCGGCGTGGACATCCTGCGGGTGCAGGAGATCATCCGCATGATGCCGGTCACCCGCGTGCCAGCAGCGCCCTCGTTTGTCGAAGGCATCATCAACCTGCGCGGCAAGGTCATCCCCGTCATCGACATGCGGGCGCGTTTCGGCCTGCGGGCCGGGGCGGCGGATGAAAGGACCCGCATCATGGTGGTGGAGATGGAAGGCCGTGTGGCCGGGTTCATCGTGGATTCGGTATCGCAGGTGCTGCGCCTGCCCGCCTCCACGGTGGAGGCCCCCCCTGCCGTCATCGAGGGGGGCGGCTCCGACTTCATTCGCGGCGTGGGCAAGCTGGAAGGACGCCTGTTGCTGCTGCTCGACCTGGACCTGCTGCTGGGCGAAACCGAGAAGGCCGTGCTGGACGGCATCCGCTAGGCTGCGCTGCGCCGTAGCCGATTCGGTCTGCACCGAATCGGGGCGCCTGACGGCGGGATCACTTCAACGACTGCTCCGTGGGCGTGCCGCGTGTGACGGCGCGCAACGCGATCCCCCGCCGTGCCCGGACGCGCGGCAACGCCCACGCTGCATGGCGGCCCGTCGC
>NZ_VRYY01000709.1 GCF_015731765.1 Nitratidesulfovibrio oxamicus | reverse complement strand
AGCGGGTCGCCCGGCCCGGCAATGCCCACCACCGAAAGGTGCGGCAGCGCGGCCACGGCCCGGTCCACCAGTTGCGCGGCCTCCGTCGGGTCCAGCACGCGACTGGTCACGCCGGGGCGCGATTCGTTGACGCAGTCATGCCGCCGGTCGCAATAGCCGCAGCGGATGTTGCAGGCCGCCGCCACCGGCAGGTGGATGCGCGCATGCGTGCCGTGCGCCCCGGCGGTAAAGCACGGATGGCGCGAATCGCCCGCTTTCATCGCGGCTTCCGCCCCATGCCGATGCAGTTCTGCGGGCACGAGCCAAGGCAGTCCCCGCAGTTGGTACAGTTGGCTTCCTCGGGCCGCGTGGCCATGTAGCAGGCCTTGCGGCACTTGTCGCAGCCGTTGCAGGCGTCGGTCTTGTATACCGAGAACGGCGCGAAGCGGCGCACCGCTTCCAGCACGCCGCCCGCCGGACAGGCGAAACGGCACCACGCGGCGGACACCGCCACGCCCAGTGCCAGGATGCCCGCCACCGCCCAGGTGCGCACCAGCCACAACGGCATGGCGTGTTCGAAGGTAAGGGCCACCGCGCCGAAGAATTCCCCGGTGCGGATGGGCACGTTGACGCGCGGCTGCCCCAGCACGAAGTAGGCCCACAGTGCCAGCGCCAGCCCGCCGTACTTGCCGAAGGGCAGCAGGCGCGCCGCCGGCCCGCCGGGCTTCAGGCGCAGCGGCGCAACCAGGC
>NZ_VRYY01000708.1 GCF_015731765.1 Nitratidesulfovibrio oxamicus | reverse complement strand
CCGTAGCGCGTCCAGCCATTCGGCCAGCCGCGCTTCCGGCACCTCGCTGGGCGTGCCGAAGGGGGTGGGCGTGGAATGGCCCGCGCCCAGCAGGCCCACGTCGGGGGCCAGTTCGCGCGCGGCACGGTGGATGTTCCAGCCGCGTCCGTCCAGCCAGTCGGTCACCTCGGCCTTGTCCATGTTGCCGATCTGGGCGTGGATGGCCGGGTTGCGCGCGGTGATGGCCGTCAGCACGCGCTCGGCCTGGCGCACGCCGCCCACCACGGTGATGTCGCCGGTAATGATCACGCCCGCCGCCTCGGACAGGCCGGGAATGTCCGCGATGGGCGAAACGTCGTCGTGGATGTCGCCGAACGCTATCCAGTAGGGTGCGCTTTGCATGCGGTGCCTTCCTTGTTAGATTGCGTGACGGGGAGGGAGACGGGGAACGCGGGCGCCGCCCGCGCCCGCACTCTACACCACGCACCCGCCACCTGACAAAACTCCCTGTGAGGGCATTTCGACGACAATTCCGGCGCGCCGGTACCCACCGGCTCCACCACGCATCCCGTACCTGGCAGGCCTTCGACGGGCACCCGCCAGACATCAGGCAGACATCAGGCAGACACCCGGCAGCCCCCCCGAACCAACACGGCACCCCATCATGACGCACTCCACCCCGCCAGACGCCGAAGCCCGGCAGGCCCTGCGCCGCGCCATGCTGGCCCGCCGCGCCGCCCTGCCGCCCGAAGA
>NZ_VRYY01000707.1 GCF_015731765.1 Nitratidesulfovibrio oxamicus | reverse complement strand
CGGCTGGCCCGAGCGGCCCGGCCGCCCGCCGCACCGGGGCAAACCCGCCGATGGACGGCGTGACGCCCGTTCCGATGGCCGACCCGACGTGCGCCCCCACATGCACACGGACACCCGCGACATCCTGCCCGACGCCCCGGAATCCCCCTGCTCCATCCTGCCCGGCGTGAAGCCGGTGCTGGAATTGCTGGAATCGGACCCCAGCCGCGTGGAGACCGTGCTTATCCGCAAGGGCAAGCGCGGGCGCGATGTGGACCGCATCGTCGAACTGTGCCGCGGGGCGCGGGTACGCTTCATCTTTGCCGACGCACACGCCCTGGACCGGCTGTTCGCGTCGGGCAAGGCCATCGCCCAACCCGGCGATGCCATGGTCGGACAGAACAGGCCCGCCCCCCACGCCGACGACGACCTTTTTGCCGATGACGACGCCGCCTGGGACATTCTGGAAGGCCGGGGCACGGCACGCGACTCCGACGACGAGGACGACGACGATGACGCCCTCGCCGCAGAGCACGTCGGCGCACGCGCCGATGCACGCGCCGGACGCGCCGCCCACTCTTCGCACCAGGGTGTCATCGCGCGGGTGTTCGACGCCGGGTTCGCCGAATTCGGCGACATCCTGCGCGACGCCCCCGACGCCCCGCTGCCGCTCATAGTGGCGCTGGACCAGGTGCAGGACCCCGGCAACGTGGGCACCCTGGCCCGCACCCTGTACGCGCTGGGCGCGGCGGGC
>NZ_VRYY01000706.1 GCF_015731765.1 Nitratidesulfovibrio oxamicus | reverse complement strand
CCGCCCTGCGCCGGGTGCGGGGCCGCGTGCCGTCGCCCTTTTCCTGCGGCGGCCTGCCGGCGTGCACCCGGCCCGTTGCGCCGTCCACGGTGACCATGCCTCCATCGGGAATGGCCGTGAACGGATCGGCAATGCCGGTGACCACCGGCAGCCCGAATTCTCGCGCCACCGAGGCGAAATGGCAGGCCCGGCTGCCGGTCTGGGCCACCACGGCCTCCAGCCGGTCGATGATCCGGGTCAGCGAGGGGCCAAGGGTGGTGGTGACCAGCACCGTCCCCTGGGGCATGTCGCCGATTTCGCAGCAGATGGCCGCGTGGCGGGCCGTGCCGCTGCCCACCCCGGCGGACACCGGCTCGCTGCCTTCGGCCAGCAGGGGCAGTGATTCGTGGGAAGCGGGTGCGGCGCCTTGCTGCCCGCTTTCCGTGGCGGCGGCCTGTTCCGGCACGATGCCGTGCTCCGTGCCGCCGGGCACCGGGCGCGACTGCACGATGAAGATGCGCCCCGCCGTGTCCAGCACCCATTCCACGTCCTGCGGCTCTCCGAACAGGTTTTCCAGCTCGCGGCCATAGCGGGCCAGGCGCTTCATGTCTTCGGTCGTCAGCAGGGGCGTTGACGGCACCGGCTGGGCAAGGGTGGCCCCCACGGCGTCGGGGCGTTCCAGAATGCGGCTGCGCGGGCGGCGCGACAGCCACGCCGACTGCGCGGGCGTGTCGCCGCTGACCAGCACGTCGCCGGTG
>NZ_VRYY01000705.1 GCF_015731765.1 Nitratidesulfovibrio oxamicus | reverse complement strand
GGGCAGGCGGCGGCGTCCGCCACGGGTTCGCCGCACCCGACGCCACTGCCGCCGTCCAGCAGGGCGGGCGCCAGCGAGGCGATCTCCTTGGACACGGTATAGGCCACGGCCTCGAACACCAGCGCGGCGTGGGCATCGGGCCGGGCACCGCCACCATCCGGCGTACCTTCTTCACCACAGGCCGTGCCGTCCATGCGCCGCTCCAGCACGCGCAGGTCGTTGGTGCCGCAGTGCGCCCACATGCCGCCTTCGCGCAGGATGATGCGTCGCAGCTGCTCGAAGGTGTAGGTGCCGTCCTGCACCAGCGACAGCACCCCCAGCGACGGCAGGCGGCCCGTGCGTTCCGGCGCGATGGGTCCGTCGCCGTCCAGGGCGTTGATGACGTCCACGATGCGTCCGCAGCGGTGCGCCGCCACGGAAATGCCGCCCCCCATGTGCGCCACCAGCCAGCGGTTGGCCGCATACTCCACGCCCAGCAGTTCCGCGGCCCGCCGCGCGGCGGAACGCTGGCTGAGGGCATGGAACACGCTGCGGCGCGGCAGGGCGGGCAGGCCGGAAATGCGGGCCACCTCGTCCATCTCGTCGGTGACGGGCGGGTCCACGATGTATGCGGCCACGCCCCAGCGGGCGGCGTAGTCGTGCGCCAGCGGCGCGCCGAGGTTGCAGGGGTGCTCGCCGTAGCGGGCCTGCTCCAGCGTTTCCAGCATGGCCGGGGTGATGCGCCACGCGCCGCCGGGCAT
>NZ_VRYY01000704.1 GCF_015731765.1 Nitratidesulfovibrio oxamicus | reverse complement strand
CCATGCGTTCCATGGCGTTGCGCAGCTCGCGCACGTTGCCCGGCCAGCGGTGGGCCAGCAGGGCGTGCAGCACCGCCTGCGGCAAGGCGGCGAGGCCCTCGGCCGATGCAACGGCATCGTGCGCCCCTTCCGCCCCCGTATCCACCCCCAGCCGCACCGACGCCGCGCGGAACAGCCTCGCCGCCAGTGGCGCGATGTCGTCGGGCCGGTCGCGTAGGGGCGGCACCACGCACTCGAACACGTTCAGTCGGTAGTACAGATCCTCGCGGAACGCGCCTTCGCGGCACAGCCGGGCAAGGTCGCGGTTGGTGGCGGCGATGATGCGCACGTCCAGCCGCAGGGGACGGGTGCCGCCCACCCGCTCGATCACCCGGTCCTCCAGAAAGCGCAGCAGCTTGGCCTGCGACGCGGGCGACAGTTCGCCCACCTCGTCCAGGAACAGCGTGCCGCCCTCCGCCAGTTCGAACTTGCCAGCGTGGTCGCGCACCGCGCCGGTGAACGCCCCGCGCACGTGGCCGAACACCTCCGATTCGAACAGCGATTCCGCAAGCGCGGTGCAGGTCACCTCCACGAAGGGGCGGCCCGCCCGCGCCGACAGGGCATGGATGGCCCGCGCCAACGCGGTCTTGCCGGTGCCCGTCTCGCCGGTCAGCAGCACCGTGGCCTCGCTGGGGGCAATGCGCTCCACCAGCGTCTGCAAGGCCAGCGTGGCCGGGGCGGTAAGCCCCGCGAACCAGTCGCC
>NZ_VRYY01000703.1 GCF_015731765.1 Nitratidesulfovibrio oxamicus | reverse complement strand
CCGCATCGCCCAGCAGGGGCAGCGCCGTCGGGCACGCGCGGAAGGTCACTCCGGCAGGGGCCAGCCGGGCGGCCACGGCGGGCAGCAGGGCTGCGGCCTCGTCCTTGTGCACCAGCAGGCATTCCAGCGCGTTGCATACGCCGGGGCGCTGCACCTTGCCGTTGAAGACGATCTCCACGGCCTGGTCCAGGTCCGCGCCCGCGTCCACGTAGGCGTGGCACACGCCCTTGTAGTGCTTCAGCACGGGCATGGTGGCCTGTTGCACCACGGCGCGGATCAGGGTTTCGCCCCCGCGCGGGATGATCACGTCGATGTGCTGCTCCAGCGCGCACAGCGCGCCCACGGCGGCCCTGTCGGTGCGCGAGACCACCTGCACCGCGTCGCCGGGAAGGCCCGCGGCAGACATGGCCTCGGCAATGAGCCCGGCCAGGGCAAGGTTGGAGTGGATGGCCTCGGACCCGCCGCGCAGGATCACCGCGTTGCCCGCCTTCAGGCACAGGATGGCGGAATCGATGGTCACGTTGGGACGCGATTCGTAGATGATGGCGATGACGCCGAGGGGAATGCGCATGCGCCCCACCAGCAGGCCGTTGGGGCGCTGCCACTGGGTTTCCACCGCGCCCACAGGGTCGGGCAGGGCCGCCACGTGGCGGCAGGCGGCGGCCATTTCGGCCATGATGCGCGGAGTAAGGCGCAGGCGGTCCATGCGCGGGGCGTCCATGCCCGCCGCTTCGGCGGCGGTCA
>NZ_VRYY01000702.1 GCF_015731765.1 Nitratidesulfovibrio oxamicus | reverse complement strand
CGCCGCACCCGAACAGTTCAGCCGGGTCGGCCCCGGCAAACAGCAGCCTGCCCGCCAGTTCCGCCAGCAGGCGGCTGTGATCCTCGAACGCCAGCACCGTGAACCCGGCCCCGCGCAGCATGGCTTGCATGTCCGCGCGCGGCATGGCCCCGGCCCGGCAGGAAAGGACGCCGGGATGCGGACCGGAGTTGCTGGATTCGCCGCCGTCCGCGCGGCCCTTCTCGGCGCCGACCAGACAACCGTCCGGGCCACGCCGCACGTCAGCGGCACGCCCCGCCCGCACATAAAGATCGGTCCAGACCAGCACCCCGCCGGGACGCAGCACACGCGCAAGTTCCGCCAGCACGCCCTGTCGCTGCGGCAGCACGGAGAGCACGCATTCGCAGAACACGACATCAAGACTGGCGGTGCGCAGCGGCAGACCGGGGGCGGCATCCGCACCGGCTCCCACGCCGCACCCGGCATCAGCCCGAATCAGGGGCATACGCCCATTCCGCGCCAGTGCCTCGGCCAGCAGGCTGGCGGAAATATCCAGCCCCACCGCCGCCATGCCCCCTTCGCGCAGCAGGGCCACGGTTTCGCCGGGGCCGCAACCCAGGTCCATCACCCGCGCGTCATGAGGCAACATCGTCAATTGACGCGCCAGTTCCAGCGCGCGCCAGGTCAGGGCCACCCCGCCGGGACGCAGCGTGGCGCCAGCCACAGCGCGCAGCGCCGGATGCTCCCACGGGCCGCGTAGCGCCG
>NZ_VRYY01000710.1 GCF_015731765.1 Nitratidesulfovibrio oxamicus | reverse complement strand
GCCACCAGCGGGGCGGGCCCGCCGGGAAACAGCCGGGCCGCCGCCACGCTTTCGCGGGCGTAGGTGCCCGGCGCGCCCGGGCAGAACAGCACGATGCACAGCGGCGAGCCGTCGTCGTCACGCAGGGTCAGGTCCACCACGCGGCAGCCTTCGTCGTGATCTTCGGAATCTACGGGATCGGGGGAGGCAACGGCGGGAACAGGCGGAACAGGCGGAACAGGCGGGACAGGCGGGACAGGCGGGACAAGGGGAACAGGGGGAACAGGGGGAACAGGGGGCGCGGCGGAGTCATCGGGGCGGTCGGCACCTTCGAAGCCCCGAGGCGCTTCGGGGGACGGCGGCGCCAGAGAAGGCGGGGCATGCGCCGCAGCAGGCGGCACGTCGAACCGCACCCGCACGCGCGGCTCCACCAGCCCGCGCGGGTGGCCCAGTTCCTCCACCAGCAGCCGCGCCAGCGCCTGCCGCAAATCCTCGTAGGTGGTGTGGTCCACGTCCTGCCCGGTCAGGTAGTCGCGCAGGGTGGCCCCAAGGCTGACTTCGTGCATGCGGCCCTCCGGCAAGCCTGCCTCTTGCGCACGGGCAGGATTGCTCCGGAATTCACGAGCACCGCTCTCGCCCACCCGGTCGGCCTTCGTGACATGCTTTCGACGAATGCCCCCGGGCAATCGGCCTGCGTCAGTTTGCCTTCAGCAGGGCCCGCGCCACGGATTCGTCGTACAGTTTCAGGGGGTCGGTTTCGCGCCCCATGTCGCGGTACATCCCCGCGGCATGACGAATGATTTCCAGCGGCACCCATTCGTGGCGTTCCCACACTTCGGGCCGGTCGGCGCGCCACAGGCGAAATTCCACGCTGCCGCCGCTCGAGCGCACGTAGACGCGGGTGCGTTTGTCGTTGGGATCGGGGTAGTAGTAAAGGCCAAGATCGTCCTGCATGGGCACTCCTGAACACGTGAACTGCGTATGACGCCCGCCGCCGTGGCCGGGAGCGGGCATACGGTCAATGCCCTATCCCGCCGATGCACGCAAGCTGTTGTCATTCCGCGGATGGTGGGCTACAAGCAAGAAAGTGTCGCCCCCCCTGCATGGCGGCACCAGGATGTCCGACGGGGAGACTGCCATGCCCCGTCCCCGCGTGAAAACGCGGCGGGCACCGGAACGATTCGGGCCGCACGGCGCCACCGACACGCCGTCACCTGCATTGTTTCGGCAATCCCGACAGGGCCTTGCCTGCTTCCCGCCGTCCGGCGGGGCGGTGCCGCGGCCCGCGTCGGGGCTTGACAACGCGCCGGAATCCTTTTAGGAATGGCGTTACTTTGTCCAAAAAATCACGAGTTTTCCGGGCGCAAGGGCCGCGCCGACCGATGCCCTTACTTCCGGAAGACGCCGTCCTGTTGCGCCCCAGAGGCGATGGGCGTGTCTGTTGAGAGTCCAGAACTTCAACAAACCAATGTGGAGGTAAGGCAATGGCGAAACATGCAACCCCCAAGTTGGACCAGCTCGAATCCGGGCCTTGGCCCAGCTTCGTGTCCGACATCAAGCAGGAAGCTGCTTACCGGGCTGCCAACCCCAAGGGGCTGGACTACCAGATCCCGGTGGACTGCCCCGAAGACCTGCTTGGTGTTCTCGAGCTGTCCTACAACGAGGGTGAAACCCACTGGAAGCACGGCGGCATCGTGGGCGTGTTCGGTTACGGCGGCGGCGTCATCGGCCGTTACTGTGACCAGCCCGAACAGTTCCCCGGCGTGGCGCACTTCCACACCGTGCGCGTGAACCAGCCCGCGGCGAAGTACTACCACACCGACTACCTGCGCCAGCTCTGCGACCTGTGGGACCTGCGCGGCTCCGGTCTGACCAACATGCACGGCTCCACCGGCGACATCGTGCTTCTTGGCACCCAGACCCCGCAGCTCGAAGAACTGTTCTTCGAACTGACCCACAAGATGAACACCGACCTTGGCGGCTCGGGCTCCAACCTGCGTACGCCCGAATCCTGCCTTGGCATGTCGCGCTGCGAATACGCCTGCTACGACACCCAGGCCTGCTGCTACGCGCTGACCATGGAATACCAGGACGAACTGCACCGCCCGGCGTTCCCCTACAAGTTCAAGTTCAAGTTCGACGGCTGCCCCAACGGCTGCGTCGCCTCCATCGCCCGCTCCGACTTCTCGGTCATCGGTACCTGGAAGGACGACATCAAGATCGACCAGGCCGCCGTCAAGGCCTACGTCGGTGGCGAACTGAAGCCCAACGCCGGCGCCCACTCTGGCCGCGACTGGGGCAAGTTCGACATCGTGGCCGAAGTGGTGGAACGCTGCCCCTCCAAGTGCATCTCCTGGAACGGCTCCGCCCTGTCCATCAAGACCAGCGAGTGCGTGCGCTGCATGCACTGCATCAACACCATGCCCCGCGCCCTGCGCATCGGTGACGAACGCGGCGCGTCCATCCTGGTCGGCGCCAAGGCGCCCGTCCTTGACGGCGCCCAGATGGGTTCGCTGCTGGTTCCCTTCGTGGACGCCAGCGAGCCGTTCGACGAAATCAAGGGTGTCGTCGAAAAGATCTGGGACTGGTGGATGGAAGAAGGCAAGAACCGCGAGCGTCTTGGCGAGACCATCAAGCGTCTCAGCTTCCAGAAGCTGCTCGAGGTGACCGAGATCGACCCCGTGGCGCAACACGTGAAGGAGCCCCGCTCCAACCCGTACATCTTCTTCAAGGAAGAAGAAGTGCCCGGCGGCTGGGATCGCGACATCACGGAATACCGCAAGAGACACCAGAGATAAGAAGAGGGGTAGCACATCATGGCATTCATCTCTTCCGGGTACAATCCCGAAAAGCCGATGGAAAACCGTATCACGGACATCGGCCCCCGCAAACACGACTCCTTCTTCCCCCCGTTCATCGCGAAGAACTTCGGGAAGTGGCTGTACCATGAAATCCTGGAACCCGGCGTGCTGGTGCACGTCGCCGAATCCGGCGACAAGGTGTACACCGTGCGCGTTGGCGCTGCCCGTCTGATGTCGATCACCCACATCCGCGAGATGTGCGACATCGCCGACAAGCACTGCGGCGGCTTCCTGCGCTTCACCACCCGCAACAACGTCGAGTTCATGGTCGACACCGAAGCGGGCCTGAAGGCGCTGAAGGAAGACCTGGCCTCGCGCAAGTTCGCCGGCGGCTCCTACAAGTTCCCCATCGGCGGCACCGGCGCCGGTGTGTCCAACATCGTGCACACCCAGGGCTGGGTGCACTGCCACACCCCCGCCACCGACGCTTCCGGCCCGGTCAAGGCGATCATGGATGAAGTCTTCGCCGACTTCCAGGCCATGCGTCTGCCCGCCCCGGTCCGCATCTCGCTGGCCTGCTGCATCAACATGTGCGGCGCCGTGCACTGCTCCGACATCGGCGTGGTGGGCATCCACCGCAAGCCCCCGATGATCGACCACGAGTGGACCGACCAGCTGTGCGAAATCCCGCTGGCCGTTTCCGCCTGCCCCACCGCCGCCGTGCGTCCCACCAAGGTGGAAGTCGGCGACAAGAAGCTGAACTCCATCGCCATCAAGAACGAACGCTGCATGTACTGCGGTAACTGCTACACCATGTGCCCCGCCCTGCCGATCTCTGACGGCGAAGGCGACGGCTGCGTGATCATGGTGGGCGGCAAGGTTTCCAACCGCATCTCCATGCCCAAGTTCTCCAAGGTCGTCGTGGCCTACATCCCGAACGAAATGCCGCGCTGGCCCTCGCTCACCGCGAAGATCAAGCACATCATCGAGGTGTACGCCGCCAACGCGAACAAGTACGAACGTCTGGGCGAATGGGCCGAACGCATCGGTTGGGAAAGCTTCTTCAAGCTGACCGGCCTTGAGTTCACCCACCACCTCATCGACGACTTCCGCGATCCGGCCTACTACACCTGGCGTCAGAGCACCCAGTTCAAGTTCTAAGCCGGAAGGCAACCACATTCCGGGGGCGGGTTTGCCGCCCCCGGATAACCAAAGGGGCTATCCATGGAAGAAGCCAAGAACAAGGTCGTGGAATTCCTGCAGTCCAAGGCCGGCTCGAAGAGCAAGTTCTACTTCAACGACTTTCTCGACCTGTTCCCCGACAAGGGCCCGCGCGACGTGAAGAAGATCCTCACCGCGCTGGTGAACGCCGAAGTTCTGGAATACTGGTCCTCCGGCAGCACCACCATGTACGGCCTCAAAGGCGCCGGCAAGCAGGCCGGAGCCGAGGGCGAATAGTAGTTCTCCACGCCGGGGAACTGTTTTTCCGAAAAGGCGTATGGACTGCAAGGTTCATACGCTCTTTTCATATGCATTCCCGCCCTGCGCGCCGCGCATGGCGGCCACATCTGTATCCCGCCACACAGGCCGGACCCTTCGGCGCCACTGCATGAATCTTCCGCGCATCGTCATCGCCGGTCTTTCCGGCGGCTCGGGCAAAACGCTGGTATCCCTCGGCGTGGTGCGCGCCCTTGCGCGTTCCGGCCTTGCCATAAAGCCCTGCAAGAAGGGGCCGGACTACATCGACGCCTGGTGGCTGGCCCTGGCCGCCGGGCACCCCGCCACCAACCTGGACCCCTACTTTCTCGATGCGCACATGCTGCGCTCGCTGTTCTGGACCCAATGCGGACTGGTGGGCGATGCCAATCCGGCCCGTTCCGCCAGCACGGCGATCCGGTACGACATGGCCGTCATAGAAGGCAACCGCGGCCTGTTCGACGGGCGCGACCTGTCCGGCAGCTGTTCCACGGCGGAACTGGCGCGCATCCTTGGTGCCCCTGTGGTGGTTGTCATGGACTGCACCAAGATGACCCGCACGGCTGCGGCCATCGTGTCCGGCCTGCGCCACTTCGAGCAGGGCGTGCACATTGCCGGGGTGATCCTGAACCGCACGGCGGGGCCGCGCCATCGCACCGTGCTGCGCGAAACCATCGAACACTACACCGATGTGCCGGTGCTGGGCGTGCTGCCCAAGATAGCCGACAACCCCATACCCGAGCGGCACATGGGTCTGGTTTCCGGCATGGAACACGAGGAATGCGTGGCCGGACTGGACAAGGTGGCGGACATCATGGCCGAACACGTGGACCTGCACCGCCTGCGTCAGGTGGCCTGTGCCGCTGCGCCGCCGCGGGGGCCGGTGGCCGACCTGTGGTCGTTGCTGCCCGGTGCGGCGGCCATCACACCCGACGAGCCATCACCGTGCAACGCCAATCAGGATGATGCTGTCCAGGGCCAGGTTGCCCAGGGTGATGCAGCCCGGCGTGACGGCGTCACCCACGCGGAGCAGCCTGCCCCGACGCGCATCGGCTACGTGCATGACGCGGCCCTGTGGTTCTACTACGAGGAAAACCTGCTGGCCCTGCGCCATGCCGGGGCCGAACTGGTGCGCCTTTCGCTGCTTGACGGCGCGGACTGGCCGCAACTGGACGGCCTGTACCTTGGCGGCGGCTTCCCGGAAACCCTTGCCGCACGGCTGTCCGCCAATCGTCCGACCCTGGACCGGCTGCGCGCCCTGTCGGAGTCCGGCCTGCCCATCTACGCGGAATGCGGCGGGTTCATGGTGCTGGGCCGGTCCATCGTCATGGACGGCACCGAGCACCCCATGGCGGACATCTTTCCCGTGCGCACCGTGTTCCATGCAAAGCCCCAGGGGCTCGGCTACGTGGACGCCGCCGCCGTACTGGAAAACCCCTTCCACCCCGTAGGCGCGACCTTTCGCGGGCACGAGTTCCATTACTCGCGCTGCGTGCCCTGCAACGACGCCACCGGCACGCCCGGCGCCACAGCCGTGCCCAGCGCACTGCACCTCACGGCCCAGTCCGGCCATGTCACCGGCATGGGCGATGGCCGCGACGGCCTGCTGCTTCGCAACACCCTGGCTGCCTACACCCACATCTTCGCCCCTGCCGTGCCCCACTGGGCACCTGCCATGGTGCGTGCCGCGCGCGCCTTCAGATCCGGTCGCCCCCTCCCCGCCTGACGCCATCCATCCCCCTCCCGATTCGTTACCATCTCCGCCTTTGCGGCAACCTGCCCTCTAGGAACGGCGTGCTTTCGTGCGCCTGCTTGACATTCACTTGCGCACTCATTATTAGCAATCAAACAATTAGCACGCACACAACAACACCACCAAACAACATGTCCGGAAAAATGAACCTGCCTCAGCACCAACCATTACCTACGGAAATTCCGGCTGCATCGCGTCACCGCAGATCGCCAGTCCCGGCCCGTGCACGGACCGCCCGCGTCACGCCAGACGAGTTGCGCATGCTGTTGACGGACTGGCCCGACGACACTGCGGAACGCGCTTGCTCTTTTCCCGATGCACCCCGCGCGGCATAGCTGTTCATTTTCCCTTGCCTGATGCACCGCATCCACTCGCTACCTCGGCAATTCCCCCACATCCGACGCGCGCACGGCGCGCCCTGTACAGGAGCCTTGCATGTCCCGTTCGTTTTCTGGCGTCCTCACCCGTTCTGCACCCGGCGCAATCCTTGGTGGCCTGCTGCTGACCCTTGTCCTGATGTTGGCCGCGTCCGCCGCGCATGCCGCTGACAATGATTTCTCCGCCACCTTCACCGGGCGCACCATTGGCGATGCGGACATGGACGGCGGCGGGTCCGTGGCCGTCACCGAAGCCGGAGCCAGCCTGCGCTACCGCTGGTTCGGCATCGACTACCTGAACCGCAGCTACGACTGGTCGGACACCGCCAGCCTGCCCTTCGGCAGCGGATCCGATCCGTGGGAACAGTTGCACACGCTGCGCCTGCGCGCCGACATCGCAGATCGATTGGGCTTTGGCGGTCTTGGCTGGTTCGCCGGGGCTGGCCTGACCGCCGGATGGGAAGAAGAAATGGACGACGCCTGGGGGCTTTCCGGATCAGCGGGGCTTACCTGGGAAGCGGGCGGCGTGCGTCTGCGCGGCGGTGTTGCGGCCTATGCCCACCCCGTGGGCGCGCGCCTGCTGCCCCTGATCGCCGCTGACTGGGGCAACCAGCGAGATCCGGGCTTTTCGGCCACGGTAGGCTTTCCGGAAACCATGCTCCGCTACCGCTCGTCCGACATGTTTTCCTTCCGCGCCGGAGGACGGATGGAAGGGAAAACCTACCGCCTGGCCGACGACAGCCCGGTCCAGCGCGAGGGCTACATGATGACCACGTCCCTGACGCTGGGCGGCTACATCGACATCACCCCGCTGGAAGACCTTACCCTGACCGTGGGCGCGGAATACTTGACCCGCCAGGAAATGCGGGTCTACAATTCCGGCGGCGACGAACGGAACATCTACGACCTGGACGACGCCCCCGCCCTGTTCCTGCGCCTGAGCTACGGCTTCTAGCCGTCCGCAGGAACCAGCCAGACCACGCCACACGTCCGCGGCCCCATCGGCCCCGTCGGCATCATCGATATTGACGCCGAACGGGGCCGCGACATACCCGGACATACCGTCGCGCCCCCAACCAGCAGGAACCTCATGCTTACCGACGCACACTTCCCCGATGTCCTCGCCTCGCACCGGCTCAGCACGCTGGTGGGTGAACTGTCGCGCGCCTGGCGCGCCCGTCTGGACCAGCGCCTCAAACCGCTGGGCCTGTCACAGGCCTCGGGGGTGGTGCTGTGGGCACTTGCGCTGGGCGGCGCGCTTACCCAGACCCAACTGGCCCGGAGCATCGGCATAGAAGGCTCCACGCTGGTGCGCCAGATCGACCGGCTTGAAGCGGATGGCCATTTGCGCCGGGTGCAGAATCCCGATGACCGGCGGGTCAATCTGCTGGAGCTGACCGATTCCGGCAACGAACTGGCCAACGCCGTTGATGCCGTGGGCAGGGCGGTGCGGGACGAACTGTTCGCGGGCCTTCCCGTTGCCGACCTGCACACCACCATGCGCACCCTGCACCAGTTGCGCCTGCGCCTGCCGGACTGACCACGGGGGCGCGGATTCGCTCGCCCGCCGCGAGTTGTTCCCGCATACCGCGCGTGCTACGCAAGCTGACCAGCAAGAGGTCACGCATGCCCCCTGATTCACGCTTCTCCTCCCAGACACGCCATCCCGCTCGCGCGGCCCTGACCATGCTCGCCGCGCTGGCGCGTTCGTCCCGTCACACCATCGCGCTGGCCTGCGCGACAACCGGTGCGTTGCTGGCCCTGTACCCTCCTGCGGCCCTGCCTCCGGAGACCGCCCGTCCCGTGGGGCTGGCCGTGGGCGCCATAGGGTTGTGGGTTACCGCCGCCATCCCCGAATATCTCACCGCCCTGCTGTTCTTCCTGCTGGCAGTCCTGCTGCACGCGGCCCCGACGGTCACGGTGTTCTCAGGCTTCCACTCGGCCACTTTCTGGCTGGTCTTCGGCGGGCTGTGCATAGGCGCCGCCATGCAGCATACCGGCCTTGGCGAGCGCATGGCGCGGGGGCTGCTGGCGCGCACGGGCACGGACTACACCGCGCTGGTTTGCGGGCTGGTGGCCGTGGGCGTGCTGCTGTCGTTCGTCATGCCCTCGTCCATGGGGCGCATCGCCCTGCTCATGCCGCTGGCGTTGTCCCTTGCCGGGGCGGCGGGGCACGGTCCGGGCAGCGCCCAGCGCACCGGCATCGTGTTGGCCGCCCTGTTCGGGGCGCTGCAACCGGCCTTCGCCATCCTGCCTGCCAACGTCCCGAACATGATCCTTGCGGGCAGCGCCGAGAGCCTGTTCGGCCACACCCTTGCCTACGGGCGTTACCTGCAGGTGCACTTTCCGGTGCTGGGCCTGCTGAAGGCCGTGGTCATCGCAGTCGTGGTGCTGCGGTTCTACCCGGCGCCCGGCGCCGGACAGGCGGGCGGCACTGGACAGGTGGGCGGCACCGGACTGGCGGGCGGCATGGTCGGCAAAGCCGTGGAAGGAACTACGGAGGAAGCAGCGTCGGGAACAGCAGACGGGGCAGCAGCAGGGGCAGCAGCAGGGGCCGCGGGCGCAGCGTCGACCGACACCGCAGCCATGTCCGTGAATGCTGCGACCAGTCCGGCGGAACGGCGGCTGATGGTGGTGCTGGCCGTGGCCGTGGGCCTGTGGGCAACCGACACGCTGCATCATGTCTCGCCCGCGTGGGTCAGCCTGGGGGCCGCCGTGCTCTGCCTGTGGCCGCCGTTGGGCCTTACCGGCAAGCAGGCCATCAGCAGGGACATGAGCATGGCCCCGCTGCTGTTCGTGGCTGGCATCATGGGGCTTGGCGCCATGATGGCGGCATCGGGCGCGGGCCATTTGCTGGTGAGCGCCCTGCTTGATGCCCTGCCCCTGGTTCCGGGTGACTCCGTGCGCAATTTCACCGTGCTCACGGTGTACGCCATGGTCACCGGCCTGCTCACCACCCTGCCGGGCATCCCCGCAGTGCTCACACCGCTGGCGGGCGATCTGGCCGCCGCCTCAGGCCTCAGCCTGGAGGCCGTGCTGATGACCCAGATCGCTGCCGTCTCGTCCATGTTCCTGCCCTACCAGTCGCCGCCGCTGGTGGTGGCCATGCAACTGGGCAGCATTTCCTCCGGCCACATGACCCGCACCTGCCTGCTGCTGGCCGCCGTCAACATGGTTGTGCTGCTGCCGCTGGACTACCTGTGGTGGCGCTGGCTTGGCATACTCTGACCGGACGACCGCCGGGCGTCATCACAACGGGAAAACGGGCGGACGGCCCCTCGCCGCCTCGCCATGCGCTGGCGTATGGCGGTCCGCCGCAGCTTCCTGCCCCCCGCACGCAATGCACGCAGCCCCCGCTTCACTCCGAAAAAACACCGACGCCGCCCCCCAGCCGGGGAGCGGCGTCGAAAACCCTTGCGGCCTGTGGCCGGGCAGGTGCGCGCGGACGCGCTATTCGTCGTTCAGTTCGGCGCGGAACTTGCGCGACAGGCGGAACACCACGACCTTGCGCGGGGGCAGGGTGATGGTTTCGTCGGTCTGCGGGTTGCGCCCCTTGCGGGCCTTCTTGTCATAGGCCTCGAACTTGCCGAATCCGCTTATGAGCAGGGCATGATCCTTCTTGATCGCCTGCTTCATGATGCCGAGAAGCGACTCGACAACGCCTTTCACTTCGGCGCGGTTCCTGTCGGTCTTTTCGTAGATGGCATCGACGATTTCCGCCTTGGTCAGGGTCTTGCCGCTCATACTGTCCTCCGGGCCGGTGCTTCCGGCTACTCCATGCGTTCCCTGATGGCCTTCGCGAGCGCCTGCATCTCGTCGATGCTGCCGTACTGCCCCTGCGGCCACAGTTCGTGGCCGTCGCCGGGAAAGCGGGGCACCAGATGCCAATGGACGTGGAACACCACCTGTCCCGCCGTCGCGAAGTTGTTTTGGAATATGTTCAGCCCTTCCGCTCCGGTGGCCTCCATGACGGCGCGGCCAACACGCTGCTGGGCGGCGATGATGTGCTCGCCGAGCCGCGCTGGCATGTCGAGCACCGTGCGGTGATGCTCCTTGGGAACGATCAGCGCATGGCCCCGATTGACGGGTCCGATGTCCAGAAAGGAAAGCACGTGGTCGTCGGCGTAGATTTGCGCGCAGGGAATTTCGCCACGCACTATCCTGCAGAAAATACAATCGGACTGGGACATGGATTCTCCGTCACATGGAACTCTTTGAAATCATTCAGCCACGCGTACCGACGCACAGCGGCGGGCATGTAACTAGTTATATACACAGTCAAAGACGCAACCGCAAGTAAAATCTTGCAAGATTATGCCGGGTTGCCACGCCTTGCGGCACAAGGGCTTCCGTGCCATCGTCCCTGACGGGGAGGGGGGTGCGCACCCCGTTCCAACCCCCTTTGGGGAAAGGCGCATGTCGCATCCTGCCCGTGCGGCGTCCGTTCCCTGCCCGAAAATCGAGGGGCGCACGGCAAAATACGGCCCCCTGCAGGGCCTGACGTACGCCCCGCGACAATCAACTTCGTTCCGATAGTAACACATCAGCAACACAAGGCAATCATGTCGGCGTTGATTTTTCCGGTCCCCGAGGCATGTTGCGGTGGCCGCGGGCCGGGACACGCGCGCGGTGCGGCCTGCGCATCTGCCGCCCCTCCACGCATTCGGCCACGCATCCTTCCGATTTTCCTGCCTTTTGCAGGCTGCCCCACCCGCTGTGTGTTCTGTGCGCAGGACGTGCAGACCGGCCAGCACGGCGGGGTCCATAGCCTTGCCCGCACCCTGGCCCAGGCCGAAGCGCGGCTGGAACACGAGGCGCGCCTGCTTGAGGCAGCGGCGGCAAGCGGCGATCGGCAACCCCGCGACCATCCCGCTCCGGCCACCGGACGCGGCGCGCCCGCCCGCTACGCCTCTCCTTCCCCATTGGAAATCGCCTTTTACGGCGGCACATTCACCCTGCTGCCCGAAGCGGAGCGCGCCGAATGCCTGAAGCTTGCCGCACGCTGGCGGCAACGCGGGGTGGTCTGCCGGGTCCGCTGCTCCACCCGCCCCGACGCCGTGACCGCGCGCGGCCTGGCGACATTGCGCGCGGCAGGCATGGACTGCGTGGAACTGGGGGTGCAGAGTTTCGACGACGCG
>NZ_VRYY01000700.1 GCF_015731765.1 Nitratidesulfovibrio oxamicus | reverse complement strand
TCTGGAGTCCAGCCCGTCGCCTTCCGTGCGCGACGACGCGCCGCGCCTGACGGCGGAACTGCTGGTGGCACGGGCGCTGGACCTGCCCCGGTCGGACCTGCTGCTGCGCCTGGCACTGCACCCCGCCTCACCGGTGCCGCACGATGCGCTGGCGCATGTCGCCACCCTGCTGGCCCGCCGCGCCACAGGGGAGCCCACGGCGCACATTCTGGGCGAGCGGGAATTCTATGGCCGCGACTTTCTGGTCACACCGGCCACGCTGATTCCCCGGCCCGAAACGGAACTGCTGGTGGAAACCGCCCTCTCGCTGGCCCCGCGCGGAGCGCGCTTTGCCGACTGCGGCACCGGCACCGGGTGCATCGCCGTGACCCTGTGCGCAGAGCGCGACGACCTGCGCGGCATGGCCTGCGACATTTCTCCGGATGCGCTGGCCGTGGCCGCACGTAACACGGTGGCCCACCTTGGCGGGGGCATGAAGCCGGACGGGGCGCACCCCGGACAGAGTGTGCCGGACGCTGCACGCCTGGCGGCCTTCCAACGCTGCCAGCCGGTGCTGGCGGACTTCACACACCCGCTGTTCCGCGACAACGTGCTGGATCTGCTGATATCCAACCCGCCCTATGTGAGCGAGGCCGAACACGCAGGCCTGACGCCGGAAGTGCGCGACCGCGAGCCGCGAACCGCCCTGGTGCCCTGCGCCGGCCGCGGGCTGGACGATGACGCCACCGCGCAAGGGCGGGCGGAC
>NZ_VRYY01000699.1 GCF_015731765.1 Nitratidesulfovibrio oxamicus | reverse complement strand
GCGGACCGACCGGGGCCTTGCTAGCGTGGCGCGCTTGCGGGCAGGGCGGGCAGAATGGCCGCATGCAGCGCGTCATACACAGCCTGGTGCGTGGCAGCCTGCTGGGGGACCGCGTGCCGCGCGTCCGCCCGAAGCGGCGCTTGTCGCGTGCGGGCGTGCATGTCCACCGGGGCCACCCGGCCTTCGGTGAGCACGGCGGCATCATCGCAGAACAGCGGCACCAGCCGCACGTCGTGGGTCACGAACAGGTAGGCGGTGCCCGTGGCGCGGCGCAGTTCGGTCAGCAGGTCCAGCACGCGGGCCTGCACCAGCATATCCAGGCTGCTCAGGGCCTCGTCCAGCAGGATCAGCCGGGGCCGGGGCGCCAGGGCGCGGGCAATGCACACCCGCTGCAACTGTCCCCCGCTCAGGCGGTGGGGCAGGCGGTCCAGCAGGGTGGGGGAAAGGTGCACCTGTTCCAGCAGTTCACCGGCGCGGGCGCGGCGCTGGCGGCGGTTCAGGGGGGTGAAGTTCTCCAGCGGCTCGCCGATGATGCGTTCCACGGTCAGGCGCGGGTTCACCGCGTTGACCGAGTTCTGGAAGACCACCTGCACATGGCGGCGGTCCTTGCCGAGGCCGTGGCGCACGTCGCGCCCCATGAAGCGCACCATGCCGCCGTCGGGCCGTTCCAGCCCCAGGGCGATGCGGCACAGGGTGCTCTTGCCCGCCCCGCTGGGGCCGACGACGCCGGTGCAGCCGCCTTCGCG
>NZ_VRYY01000698.1 GCF_015731765.1 Nitratidesulfovibrio oxamicus | reverse complement strand
GCCACGGCGGGCGGGCGCATGGCCTTGTTCGCCACGTTGCGGGCGCTGGGCGTGGGTGCGGGGCACGAGGTGATCCTGCCCGCGTTCACCTGCTCGGTGGTGGCCAGCGCGGTGCTGCGCACGGGGGCCACGCCGGTGTTCACCAACGTGGACCCGGCCACCTTCGGCACGGATCCGGGCGCGACGGCAAAGGCCGTTACGTCGAGGACGCGGGCCATCATCGCGCAGCACAGCTTCGGCATTCCCTGCCGGGTGGGCGAACTGCGCATGCTGGCCGACGGCTGCGGGGCGGCGCTGATCGAGGACTGCGCGCTGACCGTGGGCTCCACGCGCGACGGCGTGGCCGTGGGCAACACCGGCGACGCGGCGTTCTTTTCCACGGACCATTCCAAACCCATGAACACGGTGGTGGGCGGGTTCTTCTACACCCGCGACACGGGGCTGTACGACGCCGTTGCCGACCGATTGAACAACGCGCCCACCCTGCCGGAAGCCCAGCAGCGGCGGCTGTTCGGCCAGTTCCTGCTGGAGCGGCGGCTGGCCCGGCCCGCCAGCTACGGCCTGTACCAACTGGCCATGCTGGGCAAGTCGGTACTGCGACGGCTGTCGGACCCGGGCATGACCTTTCTGGACGACGACTACGTGGTGGAGCGCACGGGCGCGTACGCCTACCCGGCGCGCCTGCCCGCCGTGCTGGCGCGCATCGGGCTGTTCGAGCTGGACCGCTGGCCCGCCGAGGCCGCCCG
>NZ_VRYY01000697.1 GCF_015731765.1 Nitratidesulfovibrio oxamicus | reverse complement strand
AGCCGCATGCGCGCCCCCGGCGGGGTGAACTGCTGCGGCATGGGCGGCGTGCTGCAACTGGCCGCGCCCGACCTTTCACGCACCGTGGCCGATGCCTGCTGGAACGCACTGCTGCCGGAACGCGCCGCCGCGTCCATTCCCGCGCCATCCTCGTCCTGCGCACCCTCCTCGCCGGATGCGGCTTCCACCACATCCGCCGCCTCCACACCCGCCGCAACAGCCAACGCGACACGGCAGCCGGACATCACCGTGCTTGCGGGATGCAGCGGCTGTACCCTGCAACTGGCCGCAACCGCGCCCCCTGACGTGCGCGTGCTGCACTGGCTGGACGTGGTGGGTGTGCCGCACGCCTAGTCCGGTCCGCGTCCGCATCGCCTTTCCCGTGCATCCTTGCGGGCGGCGGCATCGGCACGTCATGCCCGAAGCCGCCGCCCGTCCGTTTTGCATGCCATTCGACCATCGCGTTGCCGCCTGCACCCGTATCGGCATTGTCCGCCTCACGCGCCTGCGTCACGATTCCCTGTCATTCCGGAGCAATGCGCGTGAATCAAGGGCGCGCACATTGCCAACCGCAAGTATTTGACTTATCTGAGATGGGTTCGGCCACCCGCCGCGCGGCACAGGCTTCATTCCTCTGTCGTACAGGGGGTGCCGTGCACCACCCGCAGGTGCAGCCGAACCGCCCGGCACCGCGTGCCGCGCGCAGGTTCCGCCCCCGGCGCTTGCCGGGCCTTCGCGGAAACCGCGCCCCACGC
>NZ_VRYY01000696.1 GCF_015731765.1 Nitratidesulfovibrio oxamicus | reverse complement strand
GGCGGCCTTGGGCGTGGCCCTGCTGGTGGGAGTGCTGACCCGCCGCCGCGAGGCCGCACAACGCTGATGCGCCGCGCCATGCCGCCCCCTTGCGGCCTGCACCTTGCTGTCATCGGCTTTTGCCCCGCGCCACGGCACGTTCATCGCACGGTGCCCCGCGCCGCATCGCACGCACCTTTATTGTCGCTTCCGACACAGGCGCCGCCGCACGAAAAGCCTCGACGACCTCATCCGGCCGGAGCGCCGCATGGGGCATATGGACGGGAAGACCGTCAGCCGACGTCCCCGCTCCTCCCCGCGGCGGACCTGCTGTTCCGCTAGAGTAGCCCCCTGCCCGCTGAAGTTGGTGGTTACGCTGGCGGGGAAGGGCGCCATCGACGCGCTGGCCGCCGTGCCTTGCGCCGCACGCGGTGGGGCAAGGCACGAAAAAATCGACGCCCTTCGGAAAGCATCCGCAAAGGCGTCGGCAAGCGTGCGCGTGAGGGGGAAAGGGGGGGTTACCCGTTCGTGCCAGCGGGCAACCCCGGCAGCACCAGCGCGCGGGGACCTGTCAGGCGGGCCTTGACCTTGCGGTAGGTTTCCGGAAGCACGCCGAAGCGGTAGGACCACAGGGCGCAACGGTCGCGGGCGTCACAGGTGCGCACCTCTGCCCGCTCGCCGCCGCAGCAGGCGATGCAGTAACGGCGGATGGCCCGCACCGGGCGTTCGTCGGGCAGGGTCTGGGCGATGAGCGGCAGCGCGCCCGGCAGCGGGTCG
>NZ_VRYY01000695.1 GCF_015731765.1 Nitratidesulfovibrio oxamicus | reverse complement strand
GGGAATGGGGGCAAGGGGGGCGCGGCAGGCCCCGCGCTGGTGCTGCGCGCCGACGAGGGTGCCCGCATGCCCGGCGGGGCCGGGGAAGGCATGACGCCCGATGGTCGCCCCATGACCCTGGACGAGAACGAGCGGGCGCACATCGAATGGGTGCTGGATCTGGCGGGCGGCAACCGGACGCATGCGGCGAAGGTGCTGGACATCGACCGCGCCTCGCTGTGGCGCAAGCTGAAGCGTTACGGGCTGTAGGCGGGGTGCACGGCCTGTCGGCAGGAACGGGGGCGAACAGGTGGGACGGGAGGCGACGGGGTGGGAACCGTCTGGACGCACCACCGCCCGCCGTGCCATTCTGCCCACGGCGTTCCGGCCCGGATGGGGCCTGATGGGGCCGGATGGGGCCGGATGCGACCGGATGCGACCCAATGGGCCCCGGTGGCCCCCCATGAGTTCCCCATGAGCCCTGACGGGGCCGGACGGTTCGGTCCCGCCCGCCGCCCATCGGCGGCCAGACATCTTTCGTGAGCACAGGAGATTCGCCATAGCACCGCTTCTGGAACTGCGCGGCATCTGCCGCCACTTCACCGTGCGCCGGGGCATGTTCGACCCCACGCCCGCCGTGCTGCGCGCCGTGGACGGCGTGTCGCTGACCCTGGACAGGGGCCGCACCCTGGGGCTGGTGGGCGAAAGCGGCTGCGGCAAGTCCACCCTGGCCCGCATGGTGGTGGGGCTGCTGCCCCCCAGCGCGGGGCAGGTGCTGCTGG
>NZ_VRYY01000701.1 GCF_015731765.1 Nitratidesulfovibrio oxamicus | reverse complement strand
CGCGAGGCCGTGGCCGCAGCGCACGCCCCGGCGCGACTGCTGGACCTGGGCGATGCGCTGGTCATGCCCGGCCTCGTCAACGCGCACACCCACGCGGCCATGACCTTCCTGCGCGGCGTGGCCGACGACCTGCCGCTGATGGACTGGCTGACGCAACACATCTTTCCCGTGGAAAAGCACCTCACGCCCGACATCGTGGAAGCGGGGGCGCTGCTGGGCTGCGCCGAAATGCTGCGCACCGGCACCACCGCCTTCAACGATATGTACCTGATCCAGGACGCCACCTACCGCGCCGTGAACACGGCGGGCCTGCGCTGCCTGGGCGGCGAGGGCATCTTCGGCTTTCCCTCGCCCGCCTACCCCGACGCCGACGCGGGCCTGGCCCTGGTGCGCCGCCTGCACGAAACATGGCGGCACAACCCGCGTATCCGCCAGTGCGTCACCCCGCACGCGGTGTACACCACCTCGCCGGAACTGCTGCAACGTTGCCAGGCCCTGGCCGAGGAACTGGACCTGCCCCTGCACATCCACCTGGCGGAAACAACAACGGAAACGGCCCAGTGCCAGCAGATGTTCGGCCAGCGGCCCGTGCCGTACTGCCACGGCCTCGGCCTGCTGACCCCGCGCGCCACCGTGGCCCACGCCGTGGACCTGACGGACGGTGAAATGGACCTGCTGGCCTCCACCGGCGCGGCAGTGGCCCACAACCCGGAAAGCAACATGAAGCTGGCCTCCGGCGCGGCCCCGGTACCGCAGATGCTGGCGCGGGGCATTGCCGTGGGCATCGGGACCGATGGCGCGGCCAGCAACAACAGCCTGAACATGTTCACGGAAATGACCAGTTGCGCCATGCTGCACAAGCTGCGCTGCATGGACCCCACCTGCGCCCCGGCCCAGACCGTGCTGGACATGGCCACCCTGGGCGGCGCGGCGGCCCTGCACTGGCCGGGCCTTGGCCAGCTTGCCCCCGGCTGCCCGGCGGACCTGACCGCGCTGGACCTTTCCGCCCCCAACATGCAACCCATGTACAACCCGGCCTCGCATCTGGTGTACGCCGCCACCGGGCACGAAGTGCGCCTGACCATGGTGGCGGGCGAGGTGCTGTACCAGGATGGCCGCTTCAGCCGCTTCGACTACCCCGCCCTTGTGGCCCAGATGCGCGACGTGCGCCGCTGGGTGCTGGACAAGCTGGGGCGGTAGCCCGGAAAAGCGTCGCGCAAACGCGAAGGGCGGCCCCCAGTCCGCACTGGGGGCCGCCCTGTTGCGTGGCGGGAACAGGCGGCACCTTCGGGATCGGGTCCGCTCCTCGCGGAATGCCGCACGCCCCGGCGCCGCCGGTTCCGTGGCCGAGCTAGGCGATCCAGACCGATTTGATGTTGACGAACTCGTGGATGCCGAAGGACGACAGCTCGCGTCCGTAGCCGCTGTCCTTCACGCCGCCGAACGGCAGGCGCGGATCCGACACCACCAGCGTGTTGACGAAGCTGCTTCCGGCTTCAAGCCGCAGGGCGATTCGTTCGCCCCGCTCCCTGTCGCGGGTGATGACCCCGGAACCGAGGCCGAAGCGGGTGTCGTTGGCCAGGGCGATGGCGTGTTCCTCGTCCCGGGCGCGGATGACCGCGGCCACCGGGCCGAACATTTCGGTGTCGAAGGCCTCCATGCCGGGCTTCACGTCGGCGATGAGCGTTGCGGGATAATAGGCGCCGGGACCGGGCGGCACGACGCCCCCGCAGAGCAGCCGCCCGCCCTGGGACAGGGTGCGCTCGACCTGGGCATGCAGCGTGTCCCGCAGGTCCGTGCGAGCCATGGGACCGTAGTAATTGGATTCATCCAGCGGGTCGCCCATGCGGGCATCCTGCATCCTGTGCCGCAGCGCGGCCAGAAAGGCGTCGTGGATGCCATCCAGCACCACGAAGCGTTTGGCCGCGATGCAGGTCTGTCCCGTGTTCTGCATTCTGCCCGCCAGGGCGAGATCGGCGGCCTTTTCCACGTCTGCGTCGTCAAGGACGATGTAGGCGTCCGAGCCGCCAAGCTCGAGCACCGCTTTTTTCAGGTGCTTGCCTGCCGTGGACGCCACGCTGCGCCCGGCGGCCTCGCTGCCGGTAAGGGTGACGGCGGCGATGGCGGGGTTGGCGATGAGCCCCGCGATGTCACCCGCGCTCATGTTGATGTTGCCGAACACGCCCGGGGGAAAGCCGACCCCGGCAAAGGCCTCCTCCAGCGCCCGGGCGCAGCCTTGCACGTTGGAAGCGTGCTTCAGCAGGCCGGTGTTGCCGGCCATCAGTGCCGGTGCGGCAAAGCGGATCACCTGGTAGAACGGGAAGTTCCACGGCATGATGGCAAGCACCACCCCCATCGGCTGGAAGGCGACGTAGCTCTTCCAGGCTTCCGTTTCCACCGGCGTCTGGCTCAGGAACCCTTTTGCGTGTTCGGCGTAGTAACGGCAGACCCAGGCGCACTTCTCGATTTCCTTGCGGGCCTGCGCAATGGGCTTGCCCATTTCCAGGGTTGCCAGCCGGGCGTACCGGTCCTTGTCCCCGAGCAGTTTTTCCGCCAGGTTGCGGAACAGTTCCCCCCGGTGGGCAAAGGACGTTTCACGCCATGCGCCAAACGCCCGCCGTGCCTGCCGCGCCTTGCCGACGGCTTCGTCCAGCGTGACGCGCGCGAACTCCCCCGCCTTTTCACCCGTTGCGGGATTGATGCTGACCGTCTTGTCCATGTCGATCTCCGCCGCACCGAAATACGGCCATATCTGCATGTTGTTCCGCAAGCATGTCCCGCTTGCGCGATGGGTGGATCATGCCCCGCCCGGTGCGGGTATGCATTCCGTACGGTCGCGTGCCACCAGGTGCATGTTGAGAAGCTCGTGGTTGAGGGAATAGTCCACCGGCAGGTCGATCAGATGCACGCCCTTGCCCGCCAGCGCTCCGGAAAGGATATCACGGAACGAGGACGCGGAATCCGGGCGGTAGCCCGGTATGCCGAAGCTTTCGGCGTAACGGACGAAATCCGGGTTGCCGTAGTCTAGCCCGTATTCCGCGAATCCAAGGCCCTGCTGCTTCCACTTGATCATGCCATAGGCGCCGTCGTTGAGAACGACCACCACCAGATCAAGCCCCAGCCGGACCGCCGTTTCCAACTCCTGCGAGTTCATCATGAAGCCGCCGTCGCCGCAGACGGCGAGCACCTTGCGGTCCGGATGGAGCATTTTGGCCACCATGGCCGACGGCAAGCCCGCGCCCATGGTGGCCAGCGCGTTGTCGAGCAGCAGGCGGTTGTGGCCGTACACGTGATAGTTGCGCGCGAACCATATCTTGTACATGCCGTTGTCCAGGGTGACGATGCCGTCATCGGGCATGACCTCGCGCGTGATATGCACCATCCGCTGGGGCAGTATGGGAAATCTGTCGTCCCGCGCGTACCCGGCGTTGTTCTGCCGGGCCTTGTCGCGGGCGCAGATGAACACGTCGTCATCCCATGCGGGCAGCGGCTCGCGCAGCAGCAGGTCGACAAGCCGGTCCACGGACGAGGCGATGTCGCCAATCACGTTGAGGTGCGGAAAGTAGACTTCGTCCACTTCAGCGGGAAAGAAGTTGATGTGGATCACCCTGCGGCTGTCGCCCGGGCGCATGAGGAAGGGCGGCTTTTCTATGGTGTCGTGGCCCACATTGATGATGAGGTCGGACATGTCGATGGCGTCATGCAGGTAGTCGTTGTCCGACAGGGCCGCCGTGCCCAGGTAGAGGGGATGCCGCTCGTCGATGATGCCCTTGCCCATCTGGGTGTTGAAGAAGATCATGTGGGTCTGGTCCACCAAGCGGGTCAGCGCGGCGCTGGCCCGCTTGCGGTTGGCCCCCGCGCCCACGAGCAGCAGCGGACGCCTGGCCTTGCGCAGCATGGTGGCCGCCTTTTCCAGCACCCGTTCCTCGGCCTGGGGAATGCGCTGGCCGACCACCTCGAACAGGGACGCTCCCTCCACGGGGGCGTCGGCGACGTCCTCGGGCAGTTCGATGTGCGCGGCGCCGGGGCGCTCCTCGGCCGCCTTGCGGAACGCCTCGCGAATGATGGAGGGTACATGCCCGGAATGGTTCACCTGTCGCGTGTACTTGGTGAGCGGGCGCATCATGTCCACCACGTCCACGATCTGGAACTTGCCCTGCTTGCTCTTGTTGACCGGCTTCTGCCCGGTGATCATGACCATGGGCATGGCGCCAAGCTGGGCATAGGCGGCCGGCGTCACCAGGTTCGTGGCGCCCGGCCCCAGGGTGGACATGCAAACGCCGGGCTTGCCCGTGAGACGCCCGTACGTCGCCGCCATGAAGCCCGCGCCCTGCTCGTGCCTGGTAAGGATCAGCCTGATCTTGCCGGAGGCGCGCAGCGATTCCACGAGTCCAAGATTCTCCTCGCCCGGAACACCGAAGATGTATTCCACACCTTCGTTTTCAAGGGCCTTCACAAAGAGATCTGCTGCCTTCATAACACCGTTCCCTTGGTGCGCGTCCGCCTTCCGGAAAACGGGCGGGGCGGGCTGCAACAGCCGCTGCCCAGCTTTCCGAAGGGGGACGCACTCCGTCGATGAAAGTACTCAGCGCAGGAATTCCACAGTGGAAAACACCAGAGGACTTTCGCCAATGTTCAGCACATCGTGGACAAAGAAATTGTCCTTGTCGATCTTGTCGAAATACTTGGTGTCTCCCACCTCGTATTCCACCTCCCAGACAGATCCGTCGTCGTGGCGCGACCGGGCCCGGCCCGCCGAAAGGGCCGTCCAGTAGTAGGGCCGCTCATGCCTGTGAAAGTGCAGCCATTCGCCGGGACTCAGGTGGATGGTCCATATCCTGAAATGGTCGTTCTCGTATGCCACGTGGCATCCCACGTTGGTATCATGCATTCCGTCACCGAGGGCGGCCTTCTGCTCGTTGCTCCAGAATTCCAGCCCCCCTGCGGGGACCACGCACTTCCTCTTCATGGGCTTGCCTCCTGTTGCCTGCCTGCATGTTGCGCAACACCGCCCTCGCCCCAGTGCTCCATTTTCGTCGGCGGGCGTCGCGTTCGTTCAGATGCACACCCGGTCCAGGTAGTCCATGGCTATCCGGTCAAGGGGCATGCCTTCCACGACATACTGGTAGTCCATGTCCGTCACGGCGGCATTGCCCAACCGAATGCCCTTCAGAAAGGTCACCGCGCGGGGTGTCAGCTTGGCGAGCGCATCCTTGCGGAGAATGATGCACGCCTGGTCCATGCCGCCAAGCAGCCCCCGTGGTTCCTGCAGCGCGCGTATCTTGTAAGAATGGAAAAGGTACTGGGGCTGCCACAAAGGCACCACTACCCATTCCCCCTTTTCGTGGGCGCGGATGAAGGCGTCCGTGCAATCGGCGATGGTTCCGCTGCGGAACGTGAAGCCCGCCTTGTCCAGGCCGTATTCCCTGATGACGTTTCTGGAAAAGCGCGATATCCCGGCGCCTTCGTTGATGCCCTGGATGACCTTGTTGCACTGCGCGCTCACTTCGGGCTTCAATATATCCGCCACCGAGGCGACCTGACCGGCCGGGACATATTCCGGCACACCCCACAGGCAGTACGGAGTGTACAGCACCGAGAAACGCACGGTCTGGTCGGTCATTCCGATCAAGTATTTGCCGTGCGAAGCGGGCAGCCAGGCGCCGACCACCATGTCTACCTTGCCGTGCGCGTACATGGTGAACATTTCCTCGTGCGGCGCCGTGTGCAGCTGACAGTGCACGCCAGCCCGTTCCAGACCGACAAGCACCACGGCCGCGGCCACGTGGTGAAACGACAAATCTACTCTGCCGACTTGCAACTCCATCGTGTCCACTCCGTTCCTGTGTTGGAGGTTGGAGAAAGGCACGTCGCGCCCCCACCATCCCGCCACCGGAGACGGGTAGCCACGAGTGCTCGTACCATGCAGCCCCCCCAAAGCATCTATCATATATTATCGATATTATACCGCCTCAAAAGCCTACCCCTTCAAGAACGTGTAATGGGCCAGCAAGGCCGCGACGGCCCCACCGACATCCCCCTCCCGCAAGCGGGCGACGATGGGAACATGCAGGGGAATCAGAGAGTCCATCGTCACCCCCAGTTCCCGAATCGTCATGACGACAAGGCGAGGAATCAGCAGGGAATCCCACATGGCCAGCATTTTCGCGTTGCCCGACGCCTCGACGAGGCAGCGGTGGAAACGGGTGTCGTGCAAGGCATACGCGGTGAAGCTCTGCGCTTCAACAGCCTCGATGATACCTTTCAGGTGCCCGTCGAGAACGTCGGCCAACCGCCGACCGTCCTCCGGGGTGACGGATCCGAGGGAATCGGCCTCCAACAGCTTGCGCACATGGCAGATTTCCCGGACGTCCTGTTTCGTGAACGCCTTTACCTTGACCCCCACGTTGGGGTGCTGCTCCAGGTAGCCGCTGGTGACCAGGCACTGGATGGCCTCTCGCACCGGCGCCTGGCTTACCTGTAGCGATTCGGCTATGGGCACGATCTTCACGCGGTCGCCAGGGGCCAGTTCTCCGGAAATGATCCTGTCGAACAGGATGTCCCGCACCTGCTCCTTGAGCGATTTTCTGTTGAGCATCTGGCTGTTCATCTGAAAACTACTTCCGTGACTGGATGATGTTTCCCCATATCATGTGCATTATCGATAATCAAGAAAGGGGTGCCCTTCACCCCGTTGGCGCCCGGTCGCCCTGGATGCGCGGCACGCCCCCCCCACAGCGCCCCTCTTGGTGGACACTCCCCGGCCTCGTTGCAAGCCCCGCCGGGTCGGCCCGGTCGCTGGACGCCCGCGAAGGTGCGTCCGTTTTTTTCTGTTGACAACCGGGCCAAACTGTATAATTGGAACCTGCTTTCTGAAAGAACAAACGCGCTTCGCGCGCGACGGAGGATTTTAGAGATGAGCGCAACGAGCAACGTCCTTGCTGGTGCCACCAAGACGGCCGACGGCGTGGTGATGAACGGCATCGCCCTCAAGCCCATCGTCGAACAGTGCGAAGGCTGTGAGCGCATTCGCCTTTTCGAAGACGAAAAGTTCTGCGGCAGCTACCCCATGCCCGAGCGCAAGTGGGCGGCCGGCAAGTGCAACTTCGCCACGCACATCAAGTCGCAGGCCGCTGCCGCCGCCAAGGTCAACCCCCTCAAGGCGTCCAAGCGCGCTGCCAAGGGCCGTTAGCCTCCATTCCGACAGCACGGGAAAGGGCGCGGGCAACCTCGCCCTTTCTTTTTTTCACCGTCCCGCAGCCGGTTTCGGCCATGCTGGCGGGGCATTCTTACTCGGCGGTCGGGCCGCTTCGTGCGGTTGCGGGCGCCACGCGCCACCGCACGGGGTTTGCCGCATGCCGCACCGCATAATTTCCGCCCTTGACGCCCGCCGCGACGTCGTCATCGAACTGCAACGCGAACTGACCAGCCGCCCGGCCCTGGGGCCGGAAAGCGGCGGCGAAGGCGAACGGGCCAAGGCGGATTGGCTGCTTGACCACCTGCGCGCCATCGGCGTGACCGACATCGAGCAGATCAACGCCCCCGACCCCCGCGTACCCTGCGGACACCGCCCCAACATCATTGCCCGCGTACCCGGCGTCTCGCCGCGCACCGTCTGGGTGCTGGCCCACATGGACGTGGTGCCCCCCGGCGACTCCGCCCTGTGGGACGGCGATCCGTGGACCCTGCGCGTGGACGGCGACGTGCTGTACGGTCGCGGCGTGGAGGACAACCAGCAGGCCATCGTCTCCGGCCTTCTGGTGGCGCGGGAACTGCTGGAACAGGGCGTCACCCCGCCCCTTTCCCTGGGGCTGGCCTTCGTGGCCGACGAGGAAACCGGCAACGCGCGCGGCATGGCCCACGTGGCCGCCGTGCGGCCCGACCTGTTCGGGCCCGACGACCTCATCGTGGTGCCCGACTTCGGCGACAGCGACGGCACCATGATTGAAGTGGCGGAAAAGAGCATGCTCTGGCTGCGCATCGCCGTTACCGGCAAGCAGTGCCACGCCTCCACCCCCGACGAAGGGGTGAACTCGCTTGCGGGTGCCGCAGCGCTCATCCTGCGCATCCGCCACCTGAACGAACGCTTCCCCGACGCTGACCCGCTGTTCAACCCGGCCACGTCCACCTTCGTGCCCACCAAGAAAGAGGCCAACGTGCCCAACGTGAACACCGTGCCCGGATCGGACGTGTTCTACGTGGACTGCCGCGTGCTGCCCCGCTATGACCTGGACGAAGTGGTGGCCGCGCTGCGCGGGCTGGCCGACGAGGTGGAACGGGAACACGGCGTGTCCATTGCCATCACCCAGGTACTGCGCGAACAGGCCGCCCCGCCCACCAGCCCGGATGCCGAAGTGGTCACCCGGCTGCGCACGGCCATCAAGGATGTGTACGGCGTCACCGCGCGCCCGGCGGGCATCGGCGGGGGCACCGTGGCCGCCATCGTGCGGCGCATGGGGCTTTCCGCCGCCGTGTGGTCCAAGCTGGTGCCCAACGCCCACGTGCCCAACGAGGCCACGCGCGTGTCGTGCAACATCGGCGACGCCAAGGTCATCGCCACCATGCTGTTCGAGGGCGGCAAGTAGCCGGACGCCCGGCACCGCCCAACACTTCGCATTTCACACCACGGTACCGCATATGTCCGCACCCCTCATGCCTCGCAAGGCCCAGCTTCCCGCCATCTTCGACTGCATCGTGGTCGGCGCCGGACATGCCGGGTGCGAGGCGGCCATGGCCAGCGCGCGCCTGGGCCACCCCACCCTGCTGCTGACCAGCAACGCCGACCGCATCGGCCACCTGTCGTGCAACCCGGCCATCGGCGGGCTTGCCAAGGGGCACATGGTCAAGGAAATCGATGCGCTGGGCGGCATGATGGGCCTGTGGGCAGACGAGGCGGGCATCCAGTTCCGCACCCTGAACGTCAGCAAGGGTCCCGCCGTGCGGGCCACCCGCGCCCAGATCGACCGCGATGCCTACCTGCACGCGGTGCGGCGCGACGTCTTCGCGCAGGACAACCTGTGGGTCTGGCAGGACACGGCGGAAGCCATCCTGGCGGAACAGGGCCGCGTCGCCGGGGTGCGCACCGGCCTTGGGCAGCAATTTGGCGCCCGCACCGTGCTGCTGACCACCGGCACCTTCCTGTGCGGGCTGATCCACGTGGGGCTCACCAACTTTCCCGGCGGCCGCCTTGGCGATGCCCCGGCGGTGGGGCTTTCCGCCTCGCTGCGCGCCCACGGGCTGGAACTGGGCCGACTGAAGACCGGCACCACCCCGCGCCTGCTGCGGGCCAGCATCGACTTTTCGGTCATGGAGGAACAGCCCGGCGATACGCCGCCGCGTCCGTTCAGCTTTCGCGGTCCCGGCGTGCGTCTGCCGCAGGTGCCCTGCCACATGACCTGGACCAACGAGCGAACCCACGCGGCCATCCGCGCCGGGTTCGACCGTTCGCCCATGTTCACCGGCGTCATCACCGGCACCGGGGCGCGCTACTGCCCGTCCATCGAGGACAAGGTGGCCCGCTTCCCCGACCGCGAGCGGCACCAGATTTTCGTGGAGCCGGAAGGGCTGACCAGCCCGGAATGCTACCCCAACGGCATTCCCACCAGCCTGCCGCTGGACGTGCAGAAGGCCATGATCGCAACCATTCCCGGGCTGGAAAACGCCCAGATCGTGCGCCCCGGCTACGCAATCGAATACGACTACGCCGACCCCATCCAGTTGCACCCCACGCTGGAAACCAAGACGCTGCCGGGCCTGTATCTGGCCGGGCAGATCAACGGCACGTCCGGCTACGAGGAAGCAGCGGCGCAAGGGCTGTGGGCCGCGCTGAACGCATCGTGCGCGCTGCGCGGGCTGCCGCCGTTCCTGCCGGGGCGCGATGCGGCGTACATGGCCGTGCTGGTGGACGACCTTGTCACCAAGGGCACGCGCGAGCCGTACCGCATGTTCACCTCTCGCGCGGAGCATCGCCTGCTGCTGCGCGAAAACAACGCCGACGCACGGCTGACCCCGCTGGGCCGCGACCTGGGCCTTGTGGACGACGACCACTGGGCCGTGTTCCGCGCCCGGCATGACGCCCTGGCAGACCTGATGACCCAGTTGGAGCAGCGCCGGGTGACGCCCGACGCGGCCACCCGCGCCGTCTTCGCCGACCTTGGCGAAGCCGTGCCCACCCGCGCGGTGTCGCTGGCCGAGTTGCTGCGCCGCCCCACCATGTCGCTGGAACGGCTGCGCGTCTTCTGGCCGGAAGCCGCGGACCACACGCCGGAAGTGTGCGAAGAGGCGGAAACCATCATTCGCTACTCCGGGTATCTTGCCCGGCAGGAAGAACTGGTGGAGCGTGCCGCCCGACAGGAATCCCTGCCCCTGCCCGCAGACCTGGACTACGTTGCGGTGGCCGGGCTTACCCGCGAAATCGTGGAAAAGCTGACCCGCGTCCAGCCGCGCACCATGGGGCAGGCCGCGCGCATTTCCGGGGTGACCCCGGCGGCGCTGACCTGCATCGAAATCCATCTGCGCAAGCTGGAACGCAGCCAGGCCGGCCCGGCCGGATAAAACGGTTCCGCCCTTTCAGCCGCTCCCCGGCCCGAAGGCCTCCCTTTCTCCCGCGCGTCGCACGGCAACCTCCAAGCTCTAACGCCCAACCTGTTGCGACAGGCGCCATTTGCGGCTACCGTTCAGGGAGCGTCCGTCCGGCTTCGCACCCAGCCTGCCGCGCGCCCTTCGGCGTACCTCAACAGTCCGGGGCACCATCATGAGCAGTGCCGCTCCGTTCCCGTGCAACCTGTGCCTCTCCGGCCTTGCCTTCCTTGTCCGGCCCGACGCGGACAGCCTTTCCCTTCCACCTCCGGGGGCGGCCAGTTTTCTGGCCGACATATCCCGCCATTTCGGCGACTACCAGGCCGATTTCACGCTGGTGCGCGAATTCGTGCTCATCGTGGCCGCCGTGGCCGCCCTGCTGGCCGCCGTACTGCTGGTGGGCGGGCTGCGCCAGCGCCGCGAACGCTATACCCCCGAAGGATGGGTCAACGACCCGCAGGTAATCCGCGAACTGTTCGATGCCGCCATCCTGCAACGGGGCCGCTTCGAAATGCAGTTCCACGGCCCCACGGGGCGCCGTTCCACCTACTGCACGGCGGTGTCCGTCACCCGCTCCACCCTGACCCTGGAATGCTCGCTGCTGCGCACCGTGCCGGAATCGTGGAAGGGCCGCGAGGTGGACTGCTACTTCCGCACCCAGCAAAAGCGCGCGCAGGTATACTACCAGTTCACCTCGATGATCACCGGCGCGCATCACGCTCCCTCTGCCGACCGCAACGCCCCGCGCGGCCCAGACATCCTTGCCGATGCCGTATGGCTGGTGGACCTGGCCCTGCCGCAAAAGCTGGAACGACGGCAGAAGCGCGCCTTCCTGCGGCTGGACGTGCCGCGCCAGCTGGTGCTGGGACTGGCCGCGTGGCCCATGGGGGCCGACACCCCGCCCCCCGCCGATGGTCGCCGCCTGGGCACGCCGTTGCTGGCCCTGCCCGATGCCGCCAG
>NZ_VRYY01000693.1 GCF_015731765.1 Nitratidesulfovibrio oxamicus | reverse complement strand
GCGCGCCGCCGGGCCGGGCAGGGCGACGCCGCGCGAAGCGGCCCAGCCGGTGCGCTTCCTGTACGTGGGGCGCCTGTCGCGTGAAAAAAACCTGCACGTACTGGCCGACGCCTACAGGCTGGTGGTCACCCGCGCCCCGCACCTGCGGCTGGTGCTGGTAGGCGACGGCCCGGCCCGCGCGGAACTGGAAGAAACCCTGCGCGGCCTGCCGGTCACCTTCACCGGCTACCTTACCGGAGACGACCTGGCCAACGCCTACGCCTCGTCGGACATCTTCGTCTTTCCCTCCGGCACCGACACCTTCGGCAACGTGGTGCTGGAGGCGCAGGCCTCCGGCCTGCCGGTGGTGGTTACCGACAAGGGCGGACCGCAGGAAAACCTGCTGCCCGGTCGCACCGGGGCCATCGTGCCGGAAGGCGACGCCACGGCCATGGCCCGGGCCATGCTGGACATGGCCGCCGACCCGGCCCGGCTGGACGCCATGCGCGCCGATGCCCGAGCCTACGCGGAAAGCCGGTCCTTCGAGGCAGCCTTCCTGCAACAGTGGGCCATGTATCGGGACCGTGACCGCAACGCCGCATAGAGGTTGACCGCAACCGCAACCAGCCTCTGAGGCCGTGCTTTTCCATTCACCTCCCGCCCGTCCCCTCCCGCACGCCGCCCCGCATTCCGCATGGAGTGCGGGGCGGTCGCGTTGCCGCGCCACCCCGGAACCGTCGTGCACGGCGGGGCAGGTGCAGACATGCGGAACGGCCTTGCCGCCCTGCCCGCCGCGTT
>NZ_VRYY01000692.1 GCF_015731765.1 Nitratidesulfovibrio oxamicus | reverse complement strand
CAACGCGGCATCGGGCATCAGCCTTACGCTTACCTCGCCGGTATCCGGCGTGCAGGCCACCGGCACGGTGGCGGCTGGCGGCATCATCGGCGGGCTGGACGCGGAGGACGACGACAGCCTGCGCGCGCGCGTGCTGCGGCGCATCCAGGAGCCGCCGCAGGGCGGCAAGGCTGCGGACTACGTGACATGGGCACTCGAGGTGCCCGGCGTAACGCGGGCCTTTGTCTACCCGCTGCACATGGGCGGCGGCACCGTGGGCGTGGCCGTGGTCAACGACGACGCGGTGGACGGCCCCATACCGGAGGCGGAACTGGTGGCCGACGTGCAGGCCTATCTGGATACCATGCGCCCGGTGACGGCAGAGGTGTTCGCCTTTGCGCCCACCCCGCTGGTGGTCAACGTGGACCTGCGCGTGACGCCCAACACGGAGGCCGTGCGTGCCGCTGCCACGGCGGAGCTGCGCGACCTGTTCGCGCGCGAGAGCGAGCCGGGCGCCACCATCTACCTTTCGCACATCACCGAGGCAATATCGCTGGCACCCGGGGAGCAGGACCACGTGGTGCTTGCCCCGGCGGCAGACGTGGTGCCCGCCGCGCACGAAATGCCGGTGCTTGGCACCATCACCTACGAATAGGGGCGCACATGGAACCGTACGGCCCGGACGATTACGCGGCGCAGGCCGCGCAGCTGCTGCCCCAGGGCGCGGCCTGGACGCGCGAGCCGGGCAGCGTGCTGGACAGCCTGCTGGATGCCATGGCGCAGGAGCCTGCCCGGCTGGACGCCAACG
>NZ_VRYY01000691.1 GCF_015731765.1 Nitratidesulfovibrio oxamicus | reverse complement strand
GCGGCGCGCAGCGGGCCGCAGGCCGAGCGGCCCAGCATCAGGCCGCCCGCAAAATCGAGGATGCGCGCCGAGGAGCGGTAGTTTTCCTCCAGCGCCACCACGGAAAGGTCGGGCCACGCCTCGCGCAGGAAGGCGGCCACGTCGCCATGCGCACCCCGGAAGCCGTAGATGGACTGGTCCGGGTCGCCGATGCCGAAAAAGCCCGCCCCGCCGCGCGGGGCCAGGGCCCGCACCAGCGTCAGCTGCAGGGGCGAAAGATCCTGGATCTCGTCCACCAGCACGTGCCGCCACGGGCTGACGTAGATGTTGTTCTGCATCTGATCCAGCCAGAATTCCAGAAGATCGGTGTAGTCGGCCAGGTTCCAGGCCGCCTTCTGCTCGGTGTAGCGGGCCAGCAGCGGGGCGTGCTCCACAAGGCACGAACGCATCTTCTCGCGGCACACCCCGATGGCTTCCCACGCCTCGCGCAGGCGCTGGGCGGGCTCGTCGGGGTTGGCTTCCGCGAACACGCGGCGGGCCGCCTCTTCCGAAAGCAGCACCGGGGGCGTGGGTGTGGCCCGGTGCCAGTATTCGAAGGCCAGCGCGTGCAGGGTGTCGGTGCGCGGCAGGGGGGCGTCCTCGCCAAGGGCGGTGGCGAGGCGCTCGTCCATTTCGGCTGCCGCGCGGCGAGTGAAGGTGACGGCCAGGATGCGCCGGGCGTCGATGCCCGTTTCCACCAGATGCAGCACCCGGCCCACCAGCGTGCGGGTCTTGCCCGTGCCGGGACCGGCCAGCACCAGCACCGGCTGCG
>NZ_VRYY01000690.1 GCF_015731765.1 Nitratidesulfovibrio oxamicus | reverse complement strand
CAGACCGCCGGACGGGGACGCGCCGGTCGCGTCTGGGTGTCGCCCGCCGGGGTGGGAGTGTACGTTTCGCTGGTGCTGCGGCCCCGTCTTGCCCCTCAGGGCGCGCCGCTGGTCACCCTGATGACCGCCGTGGCCGTGGCCGAGGCGGTGGCCGAGGTCACCGGCCTTGCCCCGCGCGCCAAATGGCCCAACGACGTGCTGCTGCATGGCCGCAAGGTGTCGGGCAACCTGACCGAGGTGGCCATGGTGGCCGATGCGGTGTCTCACGTGGTCACCGGCGCGGGCATCAACGTGAACACCCACGTCGAGGATCTGCCCGAAGACCTGCGCGGCAAGGCCACCTCGCTGGCGGCGGAACTGGGCCGCCCCGTGTCGCGGGTGGACGTGCTGCGCGCCTTTCTGGAGCGGGCCGAGCATTGGTACGCCGCCCTGCGCGAAGGCGACCCCGGACCGGTCATCGCGCGCTGGAAGGAGCTTTCCGCCATCGTAGGCACCCCCCTGCGGGTGGGCACGCCGCACGGCGTGGTGGAAGGGCTGGTGGCCGACGTGGATCCGGATGGCCTGCTGCGCCTGGTGGATGCCGAGGGGCGCGAACATCGCCTGCATGCGGGCGACGTCATTGACAGCAGGCCGTAAGCACCTATCTCTTCGGGGCCGCGCCCTGCCGGTGTGACCCGCCGGTTCCGGGCGCGTGGCGCGACGTGCCTTCGGCTTGCCGGTTTTTCCGGCATGCCTGCGGGTTTGGCGCGCCCGGCCACGGAGACGGCCACCCGTAATGCGGGCGGCGGCCCGCATTAC
>NZ_VRYY01000689.1 GCF_015731765.1 Nitratidesulfovibrio oxamicus | reverse complement strand
CGCCGCTGGCGGGCAGGGCATTGTCTGCATCCGCAGGCGCGGGGGCGGTCGCGCCGTCGACCGGCCCCGTGTCGTCCGCAGGGGCCGCGGCACCGTTTTTGTCTCCCGTCTTCCCGCGGGCATCTCCGCCGCTGTTCCCGGCACGGCCTCCGCCACGGTCTTCGCCGGTCACCCCGCTGGCCCCCAGATTGAGCGACAGCGCCCAGCATTCCGTGACCTTGGCGATCATTTCCGGGGTGGTCACCGATTCGCGGGTGACCACGTCGTCATAGACCAGCAGGCGAAAATGCTTGCCCGTGGGCTGGCCGTCCACCAGCCCCCACGCCTCCACTGTGGCCTCCTTGGGGTTGCTTCGGCGGCGCACCACGATGCCCTTGTCCAGCGACCACACCGGGGCCTGCCGCCGGGGCGCGGCCCACAGCACTTCCGGGTACAGGCGCTTGAGCCGGTCGTTGTGCTCGAACTCGTGCTTGATCTGGCCAAGGAAGTCCTTGGCCACCGGGCGCGAGTGGGAAAAGATGCCCACCGTGATTTCCGGATCGTTCAGGATGTCGCGCACGGTCTGGCCGAAAGTGATGATGGTGGACTTGTAGTGTTCGCGCGCCCACAGGTCCAGATGGCCGTCGGGAGCGGCCTGCACCTCGCGGCAGCGTTCGAACAGCCAGTCGCGGTCCATGTCGGCCCGGCCCATGAGCCGGGTGAGAAGGTAGAACAGGTCGCGGCGGCCCAGTTCCGCCTGCACGGCGGCCAGGGCGGCAGGGCCGCTCCGGGCGGCGTCCGCGGCAAGGTCGGCGTACAGCG
>NZ_VRYY01000688.1 GCF_015731765.1 Nitratidesulfovibrio oxamicus | reverse complement strand
TCCGGTCCGGCTGGTTCATCCGGCCGAGTTGGCCCGGCTGGCCCGGCCTCTCCTTCCGGTTCTTCCTCCCCACCCGCCGGCCCGGCCTGCCCGGTGCCCCCGCGCGGGCTGGGCGACAAGCTGCTGTGCACCGCCCTGCCCTTCGTGGAAAGCCTGCGCGGCTATTCCATGCAGGGGCTGCGGGCCGACGTGCTGGCCGCGCTGACCGTGGCCGTGGTGGCCCTGCCGCAATCCATGGCTTATGCGGTCATTGCCGGGGTGCATCCCAAGTACGGCCTGTACGCGGCCATCGTGCCGGTGATCGTGGCCGCGCTGTGGGGGGCCTCGCGCTACCTCGTCGCCGGGCCCACCAACGCCATCGCCATGCTGCTCTTCGCCACCATGGCCGAAACCGTGGTCAACGGGGTGCCCCTGTCCGCCCTGCCGGAAGAGACGCGCATGGCCTACGTGTTCGGCGTGGCCATCCTGGCCGGGCTGTTGCAGGTACTCATGGGCCTCGCCCGGCTGGGCGAACTGGTGCACTTCATTTCCCATTCGGTGATGGTGGGCTTTACCGCCGGGGCGGCGGTGCTCATCGCCGTGGGGCAACTCAAGAACCTGCTTGGCGTCAGCATCGGCAACGCGCCCACGTTCGTGGAACTGGTGCTGTCGACCCTGCGCCACCTGCCCCGGACCAACCCGTGGGCGCTGGGCACGGGGCTGTTCGCCATGGCCGTGGCGCTGGGCATCGCGCGGGTGCACCGCCGCCTGCCCGCCGCGTTCCTGGCCGTGGCAGCATCGGGCGCGGCGGCGTGGGCGCTGG
>NZ_VRYY01000694.1 GCF_015731765.1 Nitratidesulfovibrio oxamicus | reverse complement strand
CGCGGGCGCGGCGGTGTGGGCCGTACAGGCGGGGGGATTCCAGCAGGGCCACGGCCCCAGCGCATGCGGACGCGACGGTGGGTGGGGCGGTGCGCCGTGCCCCTCCCGCGCGCCATTCGCGCGGTTATTTCTTGAAGGCGCGGGCGCTTTCCACTAGGAACACTCCATGCACACCGCGCTTCGTTCCATTCTCATCGTCACCAAGTCGGGCCACTGCGAGGCAGAGGCCCTTGGCGAACGCATGCGCGCCTGGCTGGCCGCGCGCGGCCTTGCGGCGCGCGTGGTGGAGAACACGGGCGATGCCGTATCGCTGGCAGTGGCCGGGCAGGAATGCAACCTGGCCCTGGTGCTGGGCGGCGACGGCACCATCCTTGGCGTGGCCCGGCGGCTTCTGGGCTCCGGGGTGCCGCTGCTGGGCGTGAACCTGGGCAAGGTGGGCTTTCTGGCCGAAGTGGCCGCCACCCGCTGGGAGGCAAGCCTGGAACGGCTGCTGTCCGGCGGCGTCACCGTGCAGGAACGGCTGGCCCTGTCCTTTCGCGTGGAGCGCGACGGGGCCACGGTGCATTCCGGCGGCGCGGTGAACGACGTGGTCATCAATCGCGGCATCCTCGCGCGGGTCATCAACCTGGACCTGCGCGTGGGATCCGAACGGTTGGGCGAACTGCGCGCCGATGGACTGATCGTCTCCACCCCCACCGGGGCCACGGGGTATTCCGTGTCCGCGCGCGGGCCGCTGGTGCACCCGCAACTGCATGTGTACACGGTGACGCCCATCTGCCCGTTCCTGAACAACCTGCTGCCGCTGGTGCTGCCCGGCGAGGCCCGCCTTTCGGTGACAGTGCGCGACCGCACCAACGAAGTCTACCTGACCCAGGACGGGCAGGAAGGCTACGCCCTGCAAGCGGGCGACGTGGTGCACGTGGAGCGCGCGCCCGGCGGCATGCTGTTCGCCACCATCGAGGAACTTTCGTACTACCGCAAGCTGAAGGCCAAGGGGTTCATCAAGGATCAGGCCTAGCGCCGTTCTTCAGGGCCGGTCCCGGCCTGTTGGCTGACCGCCCGCGCATTCCGGTCGCCTTGCGCGCCCATTCGCTCCGTCTTCGCGACGGCCCTTTGCCGGGGGGCCGCCCCGCCGTGCCACCCGGCCCCGCCGATACGAGGTTGCCATGCGAAAGCTGCCCGAGTTCGACGCCGTCAGGGACATCCGCCTGCGCAAGGACCCCTATTTCGACGCGTGGATCTACAACTTCATGACCGAGAACAATCTCGAACACCTCATGAACCCCACGCTCATCGCCACTCCGGAGCAGTTGCGCTTCATGGTGTCGCTGGCCGACGACCAGGTCTACGTACCCTGTTCGGACGACACCTTCCGCCTGCTCACCGCGCAGGACAAGCCCCGCGCGCTGCAGGAGCAGTACAACCGCGCGTGGCGCATCATCATGCGCCTGGTGCGCAGCGCCACCCACATCGAAAAGCAGGTCAAGCGGCGCATCATGCAGTACTGCCGCCACCGTTTCCGCCTGCACATCAGCCAGCACACCGCCATCCCTTCGCGGGTGGTCAAGCGCCTGACCAGCATCGTGCTTACCCAGTCCGGGCAGGAAGACCCGTGGGAAGGCCGCAAGCATGCCGCCAACCGCAAGGGGCGCGCCCTGCTGCAGGACCCGGCGTTGCAGCGCCTGCTGCGCCGCCCCCCGGCCACCCTGGACCCGCACCGCGACATCGTGGACATGCGCTGGGAACTGGACCTTACGGAACTGGTCCGGCTGCTGCACGTGGCCATGCGCGGCCGCCGCTGGCTGGAATGCCCCCCTTCGCCGCTGGAAGTGGAACAGGCGTTGGAGTCGGTGGGGGCGCCATCCGCCCAGCTGCGCCTGCTGTTCGGCCCGGAAACCGAGCCGCGCAAGAAGATCCTGTACCTGTGCGACGGCGACGGCGGGGTCATGTTCGACCTGGCCGTCATCCGCGTGCTGCTGCGCATGGGGCATCAGGTGGTGCTGGCCCTGAAGGAAGGGTTCTTCTTCTACGCGCCCATGATCTGGGACGCGGAGTCCGACCCCACGCTGAAGGAAGAGATGGAATCCGCCTTCATCCTGCATGACGACCGGGTGACCAAGAACGACCTGCTGCGCCACCTGCGCGAGCATCGCTTCGTGGTCATTTCCGACGGCACGCGCGAACGGCTGAACCTGTACCGCGCCAGCGTCACCTTTGCCCGCGCCTGGAAGGAATGCGACGTGGTCATGGCAAAGGGCTGGCGCGCCGACCATACCTTCCTGCGCACCAGCCACCAGTTCACCCGCGACATCGTGTGCTTCTGGTGCGACGACGACGGGCAGTGCCACATCGCCTGCAAGCCCCGCGCGACCGGTGTGCGCAAGTTCACCGAAAAGGACCTGACCGGCAAGGCCGACGAGATCATCGAGGCCATGCGCGAGGCGCGGCAGCAGGGCAAGGCGGTGATGTTCTACAGTTGCATCATCGGCTCCATTCCCGGCCAGACCAAGACCGCCATCAACGTCGTGGACACCTTTGTCCGCCACCTGCGCGAGAAGCTGGACACCACCTTCATCATCAACCCCGCCGAGCACTTCGAGGAAGGCATGGACGGCGACGACCTGATGTTCATGTGGGAACGGGTCCAGCGTAGCGGGCTCATCGACGTCTGGCGTTTCCAGACCGTTGAGGATATAGAGACGAGCTTCGCGTTGCAGGAGCGCAAGGTGCCCTCGGTGTGGGCTGGCAAGGATTCCACCTACTCCACCGGCTGCACCAAGGAAATGCAGATAGCCCTCGACATGCAGAAGAAGCACCGCGAACTCCAGATCATCGGTCCGTTGCCGGACAACTTCTTCCGCCGTCGCGAATACGGCGTGGGCAAGTACTTCGACGTGGGCATCAGCGGATAACCCAGCCTCAAGGATACACGATGCAGACCCTTCATGCCGTGGCAGCGCTGCTCACGGAATGCTTCGACGCCCAGCACAAGGCCACCGCCGACTGGCACGTGGCCGAGCCCCCGGCGCATGAACCCGCGCCCGTCGAGACGGACGCCACGGCAGCCGTGGCCGATGCCGCGCTGCTGCACCGGCTGGTGCTGGCCCAGCACCTGATGAACTTCCGCCTGTGGCACGTGGAAGACACCGCCCGCCGCACCGACGTGGGCGCCGATGTCATCGCGGAGTGCAAGCGCGCCATCGACGGCCTGAACCAGCGCCGCAACGACTACATGGAAAAGGTGGACGCCTGTCTGGTGGCGCTGCTGCGCCCGCAGTTGCCCGCTCTCGCCCCCGGCCAGCGCCCGCGCCACAATACCGAGTCGTTGGGCATGGCCGTGGACCGGCTGTCCATCCTCAGCCTGAAGGTCTTCCATATGGAAGAACAGGCCGAACGCGCCGACGTCGTGCCCGACCACCGCGAACGCTGCGCCGCCAAGCTGGCCGTGCTGCGCGAGCAGCGCGCCGACCTGGCCCGGGCCGTGCTGGACCTGACCGCAGAATTCCTGGAAGGCCGCAAGCAGCCCAAGGCCTATTACCAGTTCAAGATGTACAATGATCCCAGCCTCAACCCCGAGTTGTACAACAACGCGAAGGGGTAGAAGAGGGAGAATTATGAAGAGAATGACCGGGGGAAGGAACCTTTTGGAAAAGGTTCCTTCCCCCGGACCCCCATCCTCCCAAATTTTTTATTTGGGTAAGTTCCCGAGCCAGCCTGGGTGCAAGGGGAATGGGGCAATAAAGGGGGTGCAGGGGGCGTAGCCCCTTGCCCGCCGGAGGCGTAAAAAACGCACCAATCCAGTACCCATCGGGTGCGGACGCCGTAGCAGACAAGTAGTTCAGGAGTTTTGTCATGGCCTTGTATGAAGCCGTCATCGGGTTGGAAGTGCACGCCCAGTTGCGCACGCGGTCCAAGCTGTTCTGTTCCTGCTCCACCGCGTTCGGTGCGGCACCCAACACCAACGTGTGCGAGGTGTGCTCCGGCATGCCCGGCGTGCTGCCGGTGCCCAACGCTCGTGCCGTGGAATACGCCGCCCGCATGGGCATGGCCGTGAACTGCACGGTGAACCCCGTCTCGGTGTTCGCTCGCAAGAACTATTTCTATCCGGACCTGCCCAAGGGCTACCAGATTTCGCAGTTCGAAACGCCCATCTGCGAGCATGGCCACCTGGACATCACGGTGAACGGCCAGACGCGCCGCATCGGCATCACGCGCATCCACATGGAGGATGACGCGGGCAAGAACATCCACTCGGCGGGCGACAACGCCAGCTACGTGGACCTGAACCGCTCGGGCGTGCCGCTCATCGAGATCGTCAGCGAACCGGACATGCGCAGCGCCGAGGAGGCCGTGGCCTACCTGAAGGCCCTGCATGCCATCGTGGTGTATCTGGGCGTGTGCGACGGCAACATGGAGGAAGGCAGCTTTCGCTGCGACGCCAACGTGTCCATCCGCCCCAAGGGGCAGCAGGAATTCGGCACCCGCGCGGAACTGAAGAACCTGAACTCGTTCCGCAACGTGCAGCGGGCCATCGAATACGAAATCGCCCGCCAGCAGGACGTGCTGGAGGACGGCGACGCCGTGGTGCAGGAAACCCGCCTGTACGACGCGGTGAAGAACGTCACCGTGTCCATGCGCGGCAAGGAAGAAGCCCACGACTACCGCTACTTCCCCGACCCGGACCTGATGCCGGTGCGCATCGCGGAAGACGACCTGGCCCGCTGGCGTGCCGACCTGCCGGAACTGCCACAGGCGCGCCGCGCCCGGTTCATGGAACAGCACGGCCTGTCCGAACAGGACGCCGACGTGCTGACCGCAGACAAGGCGCTGGCCGACTTCTTCGAGGCGGCCACGGCGGCTTGCGGCCAGCCCAAGAAGGTGGCCAACCTGATGCAGGGCGCTCTGCTGCGCGAACTGAACCAGCGCGCAGTGGCCGTGGACGCCATCGCCATGCGGCCCGAGGCGCTGGGCGAACTGGTGCGCATCGTCGAGGCGGGGCTGATCAGCGCCAAGATCGCCAACGACATCTTTGGCGAACTGGTGGAAACCGGCGCCATGCCCGAAGCCTTCGTGAAGGAGCGCGGGCTGGTGCAGATTTCCGATACCTCGGCCATCGAAACCGCGGTGGACGAGGCCATAGCCGAGAACCCGGCGGAAGTGGAAGCCTACAAGGGCGGCAAGACCAAGCTGATCAGCTTTTTCATGGGGCAGATCATGCGCAAGACCAAGGGCAAGGCCAATCCGGCCCTGGTTACGGAACTGCTGCAGAAGAAGCTGGGATAGCGCGCGTTCCATGCCGGGCATGACCCGGCAGGAAGACGGAAGGCAGACGCCGAACGCAACGCGGGGGCGGAAGAACCGACAGGGTTCCTCCGCCCCCGCTTCATTTGTCGATGCAGGCGGACAGGCTGAGAACGGGCAAGCGGACGGGCAGACAGGTACTGCGGGGGGGGGCAGGGGGGCGAAAAGGCGGGTGAGGCCGCTAGGCCTGTGCAGGCAGAACCGCCAGCGTGGCGTCCCGCCCGGCTTCAAGCGCGGCGTCGGTAAAGGCGTCCATTTCCGGGCCGTGGTCGTACCCTGCAAGGTGCCCAAGCCCGTGCGCCAGCAGGCGCAGGGCGTGTTCGACCGGTTCCTGCCCGTACAGCAGGCATTCGCGCCGCCAGGTGTCCAGCGACAGCACCAGCCATCCGAGGTGGCAGGGGGAGTCGTCTGGCTCATCGTCGTCGCCCGGACCTGCATCCGGTCCCGCATCCAGACCGTCCGCCGCCCCTTCGCACGTGAAGTCATTCGGCGCGACGTAGCCGTCCTGAGCGGGAAAGGACAGGATGTTGGTGGGACCGGTGCAGCCAAGGTGCGCGGCGTTCAGGCGGGCGATTTCCTCGTCGCCCACCAGGTCCAGTTCCACGGTGCATCCGGCAAGGCCGGTGGCTTCCTGCATGGCCGCGAACACGGCGCGCAGTTCACCGGGGGCCAAGGGCAGCATCCACCCCATGCCGGGTGCGCGTCGCAACACCAGCATGGCGGACTAGACGGGCTTGGAGGGCTTGGCGCCCGCCTCGGGGGAGGCGGATTCCGACGTGTCCGCGGGAGTGCTCGCGCGAGCGTTCGCAGAGGTGCCCGCTGGAGCGTTCACGGGGGCATCCGTTTTCACCGGGCCGTCGCCGTTGCCGCTGTCCAGCGTGCCGTAGCAGCAGGGCATGGGCGGCTGCGGCTTGTCGCAGGCCGGGCAGGGCGGGGTGGTAGCGGTGTCGGGGCAGGGAGGTGGGCAGGCTGGGCAGGGAATATCGCCATTCCCGCCGTTCTTCTCCACGGCCTTGCCGTTCTTGTCGCCGATCCTGTCTCCGTTTTTCTCCGGGCACTTTTCCGCGCCCTTCTCGCCGCATTTGGGCGCGTCCCGGTCGGGACTGCGATCGGGTTGGCCGGGTTTGGTCGCATCCGGATAGCCGATGCGCTGGTGGAACAGCCCGGTGAGGATGCGGTGGAAGTTTTCGCCCAGTTTGTGCAGGTCCTTGAAGGTCAGTTCCGATTCGTCAAGCTGCCCTTCGGCAAAGATGCCCTTCACGATGGTATCGATGTGCCCCTTGATGCGCGCCGGGGTGGGGTCCACCAGGGTGCGGCTGGACGCCTCCACGGCGTCGGCCAGCATGACGATGGCCGCCTCGCGCGTCTGGGGGCGCGGGCCGGGGTACTGGTAGTCCTGCTCGCGCGGGTTTTCGCCCTGGTTCACGGCCTTCTGGTAGAAGTAGCGGATCACCCGCGTGCCGTGGTGCTGGCCGATGATGTCCACGATTTCCTGGCCCAGCCGGTGCTGCTGGGCCAGCTCCGCGCCCTTCTTGACGTGCGAGGTGAGAATCAGCGCGCTCATGGACGGGGCCAGCTTGTCGTGCTTGTTGCGCCCGCCGAACTGGTTTTCGATGAAGTATTCCGGGCGGCTCAGCTTGCCGATGTCGTGGTACAGCGCGGCCACCTTGCACAGCAGGCTGTTGGCGCCGATGGCCTTGGCTCCGGCCTCCACCATGTTCGAGACGATGAGCGAATGGTGGTAGGTGCCGGGCACGGCCACCATCAGATCCTGCAACAGTGGCTGTTCCAGGTTCATCAGCTCCATCAGCCGGAAGCGCGTGGTGTAGCCCAGGCACAGCTCGATGATGGGGGACAGGGCGAACAGCAGCAGCAACGAGAGCATGGCGTTGACCGCAACCGCCAGCACCCCCCACGCCATGGACGCCGGGTCCACGTGCCCGCCAAGGGCGGTTGCGCCCAGCCAGATCAGCAACAGGCCCGCGCACAGCGGCAGGGTGCTCCACACCACGTCCTGCCGGGTCTGGGCGCGGGTGACCAGCCAGGTGTTCCACATGGCGCCCAGGAAATAGAACATGAACAGGGCCAGTCCCCCGCCCGCCAGCACGGTGCAGAAGAAGGCCAGCAGCAGCCCGGTGACGCAGTAGCGCCGGGCGGAAAAGATCAGCGCGGCAAGGCCCGCCGCACCGGCCACGGGAAAGGCGAAGGACAGCACCTCCGGCGTCAGGGACGCCCCCTGTTCCAGCACCCGCTGGCCCAGCAGTGTCAGCCCCTTGGACATCAGCGCGAACACCAGCAGCAGCAGCGCCACGAAGAACAGGTCCTTCTGGCGTACGGCAGACCCCATGCGCCCGCTGGGAGAAAACAGCATGCCAGCGCCCAGCAGCAGCGAGGTCAGCAACACCCCGGCCACCGTGGCCAGGTGCACCTTGTCGCCCTTGCGCGCCCACAGGGCCTGCAGCTTCAGCTGGTGCTCGCGGCTGACCCGCTCGCCCTGGCGCACCACCACCTCGCCCTTCTGGATGCGGTAGAACACCGGTTCCACGGCGGCGGTCATTTCGGCCACGCGGGTGTCGGTGGCCTCTCGGTTCAGGGTCAGGGTGGGCGAAAGCAGCGGGGACAACAGCAGCACGGCGGTGCGGCGCACGGCCAGCGAGGCCTTGGTTTCGTTCTTCAGGTTCTGGCTCAGTTCGGAAACCACGGAGCGCAGGTCGTGCAGGTTCTGCAGGTCGCTGCGCAGGGTTTCGCTGCCGGTGGCCAGGTCGCGCAGCAGCACGCCGCCCTTGAACTGGAGCACGATGCGCGTGTCGGCGGAAACGCCCTCCGCCAGACGTGATTCCAGCCACGGCAGGGCGCGGGTGGTCACAAGGGTCTGCAGCTCTTCGCTGCCCAGTACGCTGATGGTGCGTTCGGTGATTTCCGTGCCCAGGGCCTCGGCCAGTTGCCAGCGCAACTGTTCCTGTTCCGCGGGGTCGGCGTGGTTCACGGCCAGGAAGATTTCGTGCACCCGCTGGCGCAAGGCGGTGACCGGCTCGCGGCTCAGGTCGAACACGGCGGGCTGCAACTGGGCCACCTGATCACGCCGGGCGCGGGTGCCCTGCACGTCCTCAACCAGCAGGTCGCGGTCGGCGGTCACCTCTTGCGAGGCGATTTCGCCGGCCACGTACAGTCGCACGGAGGGCGAAAGATTGGCGCCCGCCAGCACGGCCAGGGCAACCATGGTCAGGCAGAAGAAGAGCAGTCCAGGCCCGGCCTGGTGGCGGGCCAGCCAGCGGAACGGCGCGGCCACCGATTCGGCGCTGAAGGACTTGTGCCTAGCGGGAGTTTGCGGTTTCGTGGCGTTCATAGGCCTGCACGATCCTGCCCACCAGGGGGTGGCGGATCACGTCGTCTTCGTGAAAGCGGATGGAGCGGATTCCCTTGACGCCTTCAAGCACGCGCAGGGCGTGCACCAGGCCGGAACGCGACAGCGCGTCGGCCTTGCCCGATGCGGGCAGGTCTATCTGGGTGATGTCGCCGGTGATGACCGCGCGCGAGCCGAAGCCCAGGCGGGTGAGGAACATCTTCATCTGCTCCTGGGTGGTGTTCTGCGCCTCGTCCAGGATGATGAACGCATCGTTCAGGGTGCGCCCGCGCATGAAGGCCAGCGGCGCTATCTCGATGATGCCCGTTTCCAGCATGTCGGCCACTTTCTGGAAGTCCTGCATGTCGTGCAGGGCATCGTACAGCGGGCGCAGGTAGGGGTTCACCTTCTCCACCAGGTCGCCGGGCAGGAAGCCCAGCTTTTCTCCTGCCTCCACGGCGGGCCGGGTAAGGATGATGCGCTTCACCTTCTTGGCCAGCAGCATGGAAAGGGCCACGGCCACGGCAAGGTAGGTCTTGCCGGTGCCCGCCGGACCCACGGCGAAGACCATGTCGTTCTCGCGCAGGGCGGCCACGTAGTCGCGCTGGCTGAGGGTCTTGGGGGTGATGGTCTTGCGGGGGGAAACCACGAACACCGCATCGCGGAAGATGCGCCGCAGGTCGGCGGAAGGGTCGCGGTCGAGCATGCCGTAGGCATAGGCCATGTCGCGCGGGTACACGGGGTGGCCCGACTTCAGCAGGCCGTACAACTGCGCCAGCAGGTTCAGCACCGTTTCGCGCACGCGGGCGTCGTCCGTGTCCACGGTGACGGTGGTACCGCGCGTGTCGAGGCGGACGCCCGACTTTTCCGCGATCAGCGAAAGATTGGCGTTGTGCGCGCCGAACAACTGGTTGGCCAGTGCGGCGTCGTCGAATTCCAGCGTGGCGGTGGTGGCTTGCGACATGTGGCTCGTGGGTTGCGGTGGGCGGAGCGCGTTGCGGCGTTGCGGCTGCCGGCGTCAGGGCGTGGCAACTGCCTGATGTTGGCCGGTGGCAAACGCCCGGCAACCAGGCTGGCGCGCGGCAGGGAACCGGCCATGGCTCCGACCGGGCATGGCCCGGCTGCGGACGCGCGGCGGCAAGCCCCGGTGCGGGATGACCTGGCGAGAGAATGGGCGCGTCGCGTGGATGTCCGTTACCGCCCCGATAGCCCGTTTCCGACGTGGCGTCCAATGGTTTCGGCCCGTACCGGCACGGCGGTATGCGGTGACGCATGCGTTCGTGATGCTGGTGGAAGCACCGTGCCGGTGGGGCTGGGGGCCGGACAGGCGACAAGGCAGAAGAGCAGGACGCGGCAAGGCGAGCGAGTGCACGCTGGCATGGGCGATGCATCAAGCTGCGTAAAGGCGGAACCCGGCAAAATCGTCCGCCCGGAGGCAGCATGTCCATTACGTCCACCTACGGCACTTACGGCACCTACGGCATCGACATTGCCAAGTACACCGAAGGCAATTCCACCTCGTCGTCTTCCTCGTCGGCGTCGGGCAGTTCGTCGTCCTCGTCGTCTTCCGCATCCGGCAACACGGTGACCGGGCTTTCGCTGGACTATCTTTCCCAGCTTTCCGCGGTGCTCAAGGAAATTTCGCCCAATGCCACCGGCAAGCTGACCTTCCGCATGGTGGAAGAGTACCGCAAGCAGATGGAGGAGGAATTTTCCGCCAAGGTGCGGGAAGACCTGACCAAGCTGGGCGTGGACAAGGATGTGGAGTTCCGGGTGGTCACCGATGAAAAGACCGGCGGCGTTTCCGTGATTACGAACAGCCCGGACAAGGCCAAGATCGAGAAGTATTTCAAGGACAATCCGGACATGGTCAAGAAGTTCCAGAAGATCCAGACCCTGTCCAACCTCGAGAAGGCCCGCAAGGCGGAGGGGTATTCCCCCCAGGACATCAAGACCCGTCTCCAGATGGAAGCCATGAGCGCCTGGTGGAGCGAGGACGGCGCCTCGTCCCAGATCATGGATTTCACCGCCGATCAGGCCACCTTCCTTACCGGGCTGCGCGCACGGGTATAGCCGCACGCGGGGTACGGCGGTTGCGCGTTGGGGAGGTAGTCGGCGGAGGCCTTGCCTCCATCCATATGGTCCGGCCTCCCCGGCACGCCCCGCAACCGGCACGCCGGTGCGCGGTGCGCCGGGGGTTGTCATTGCCGGGCGATTGCGGCATGACGTGCCCGTGAACGCACCAGACCCCGCCGCCACTTCCGCAGCCCGCCACGCCGTGCCGGGCGATGCATCGCCGTCGATGTCTTCCCCGACACCGGACGGCGCGCCGTTGCGCACCATCCAGGTGGTCAACGTGCGCTGGTTCAACGCCACGGCGTGGTACGGCATGATGCTGGCCCGCCTGCTGCGCGAGGCCGGGCACGAAACCCTGGTGCTGGGCCTTGGGGGCACGGAATCCTTCGAGCGCGCCCGCGCCTGGGGGCTGGACCCCATCCCCCTGCCGCTGAACGCCGCCAATCCCTTCACCCTTGCCGGGCTGTACGGCACGCTGCACCGCATGGTGCGCGATTTTCGCCCCCATGTGGTCAACTGCCACCGGGGCGAATCGTTCGTGCTGTGGGGCCTGCTGAAGGCGCTGCACGCGCGCGGGCCGCACAGCTTCGGGCTGGTGCGCACGCGCGGGGACCAGCGCCTGCCCAAGGGCAACCGGCCCAACCTGTTTCTGCACACCCGCGTGGCCGATGCGGTCATCGCCACCAACTCGGTGATGGCCGAACATTTCACCACTCAGATGGGCGTGCCCGCCGACCGGGTCCACACCATTCTCGGCGGGGTGGACGAGTCCGTGTTCCGCTTCGACGCGGCGGGCCGCGCCCGCGTGCGGGCCGAGTATGGCTGGACGGACGACGATTTCGTTGTGGGGCTGCTGGGCCGGTTCGACGCGGTGAAGGGCCAGCGCGAACTCATCGAAACCGTGGCGGGCCTGCGCGCGGGCCGCTGGGACGGCACGCCGCGT
>NZ_VRYY01000686.1 GCF_015731765.1 Nitratidesulfovibrio oxamicus | reverse complement strand
CGGCGGAAGGCCCGGCGCAGCACAGGCCGTGGCGTTCCATCCACACCGCGTCGCGGGTGACGGCGGCAGCCGCCACGGCGTCGGCCAGTTCCTGCGTGCCGGGGGCATGGGCGGGCGCAAAACCCAGTTGCCCCCGCAGCAGTTCCGATTCGTAGATGGGCAGGCGCAGCATGTCGTCCGGCGGGACAAGCGCGCCAAGTGCCAGCAGGCGCGGCGGGTGGGTGTGCACCACGGCCATGGCGTCGGGCCGGGCGCGGTAGATGGCCAGATGCATGGCCCCTTCGGACGAAGGCTTGCCCCCGGCCAGCACCGCTCCGGTGGCAATGTCCACCAATGCGAGGTCGCCGGGGCCAAGGTCGCCTTTTGCTGCGCCGGAGCAGGTCAGCAGGCAGGCCGAGCCGATGCGCAGGCTGGCGTTGCCGTTGAACCCGGAATACAGGCCGCGCTGCCAGCCGCGCATGCAGATGCGCCGCAATTCGTCGGCGTAGCCGTCGGGGATGCCCTCTCCCCACAGGGAGGGAGCGGAGCCGGAAACGACGTGTCCGGATGAATTGCCATTCGCATTACCATCCGTACTCGCTTTCGTCACACCAAACGTATTACAGTCGAGATCTGCACTGTCCCCAGTCGGGTCGCCTCCGGGCGTCGATCCCGGCTGGCGCTGACGGTACGAGGTCTTGATGTCGATGACCGGCGTGCCGTCCAGCGCCTCCAGCGGGGCCACGCGCAGGCGCACGCCGCCGTCCGTGCCGGGGGCCAGTTCCAGCAGGCGCACCTCGTGCAGGCCCACCGGGTTGGGCCGGG
>NZ_VRYY01000685.1 GCF_015731765.1 Nitratidesulfovibrio oxamicus | reverse complement strand
CCGGCGCGCCCGCCAGGGCGCGGGCCAGCAGCACGCGGCGCAACTGCCCGGTGGACAGGGTGCGGATGCGCTGCCCGGCAAGCCCGGCGACGCCCAGTATGCGCAGCCAGTGGGCGGCCTCGGCCCGCTGGTCGTCGTCCGGCTCGTCGTACAGGCCGATGGTGCCGGAAAAACCGGTCAGCACCAGTTCCTCGGCGGTCAGGTCATACCCGTAGGTGGCCTGCAACTGGTCGGACACCAGGGCCACGCGGCGGTGCAGCAGGGGCAGGTCGCGCAGGGATGCCTGCTGCGGCGGCCCGCGCCGGGCCACCCCGCAGGAGGCCTCGTCCGCGAACCACACGATGTCGCCGCCCACGGCCACGTTTTCCTCGCCGTGCAGCAGGCGCAGCAGGGTGGACTTGCCGGAGCCGTTGGGGCCGATGATGCACCAGTTCTCGCCGCGCCGGATGGTCCAGTCGATGGCGTGCAGCACGTGCACCCGCTCCACGTACACGTCGGCCCGTTCGATGCGGGCCAGCACCGGGGGCAGGGGCGAGGGCGAATCGGCGTTTGTGCCGTTCTCGCCCGACATGCCGGACCGGTCAGGCATGCCGGTCACGTCATTGTGCGCCGTATCCGGGGCGTCCAGCCCATCTCCACCGCACACGCCGGAGTCGGCGGGCAGGTTGGCCATGACCTCGGCCAGCGGGCCTTCCGCCATGATGCGCCCGCCCTGCACCAGCAGGGCGCGGCTGAGGCAGGCGGGCAACTGGTCGGTGCGGTGGGTGGCGAACAGCACGGTCACCCCCAGCGCGGCGGCCCGGTCC
>NZ_VRYY01000684.1 GCF_015731765.1 Nitratidesulfovibrio oxamicus | reverse complement strand
CGCCGTGCTTGCCGGTGACCACGCCCGCCCCGCAAGGTCCAGCCCGGCGGTTTCCGGCGTTCGGCCCAGGGCCGCCAGCAACCGGTCCGCCCGGACCACGAGCGGGCCGCGTCCCTCGCTTCGGGGAACTTCCAGTTCCGCCTCCACGGCCCCACCGGATCCGCCAGGCCCGGCATTCCCCGCAGACACCGCTCGCAGCATCTTCACCGTGGCCCCGGCCAGCACGCGCACCCCGTCCGCAGCCAGGGCGGCATGCACCACGCCCGCCATGTCCGCATCGTCTCGCGGCAGGATGCGCGGGCCACGCAGCACCATGGTCACCCGCGACCCCAGCCGGGCGAAAGCCTGGGCCATCTCGCAGGCCATGGGTCCGCCGCCCAGCACCAGCAGCGAGGCGGGCAGCGCATCCAGCGAAAAGAGTTCGCGGTTGGTCAGGAAGGGAACCGTGGCCAGCCCCGGCAGGGGCGGCAGTTGCGGTGAGGAGCCCGTGGCCACGAGGATGCGTGCGGCGCTTACCCGCCGCCCGCCGATGTCCAGGGTGTGTTCGTCGCAAAAACGCGCCGGGCCGAAGCGCACGTCCACCCCCAGCCCGGTGAAACGCTGCGGCGAATCGTGGCGCTGGATGACGGTCTGCACCTCGCGGATGCGCCGGGCCACGGCGGCGAAGTCCACCGGCTCCAGTTCCGGCGCAGGCAGACCGAAGAACGCGGCGCGGCGCATGACATGACGCGCCCGGGCCGTGGCCAGCAGGGTCTTGCTGGGCACGCAGCCGTGGTGCAGGCAGTCGCCGCCCAGGGCGGGTTCACGCTCGGCC
>NZ_VRYY01000683.1 GCF_015731765.1 Nitratidesulfovibrio oxamicus | reverse complement strand
GCGCGCACCATAGCCGCTCGGGCGGCGGGGTTCAACCCCCGTCGCGTCCGGTTGCCCGCATCCCGGACGGGCCGGCGCGCCGGATTTCTCCAACGGATACAGCCTAGCACACAACGCCGCAACGCGCACCCGCGCCCGATCGCCACAGAGGCCGGGAGGGGCCGCATAAACGTCCGCACCGGGGACCGCCCGCCCACCCGGCCCAGCCCCCGTGCGCCACGCCATCGCCCCCATCGGGACACACCAAAGGATTTCCATGACCGAAGGCAACCTGACCCACCGCGACCTCGCCCGCCTGCTGGGCGTTTCCGAAACCACCGTCAAAAGCTACCGCCGCAAGTTCCCGGATTGCATCCCCGTGGCCAGCCAGGGCAAGCCCATCCGCTTCACGGCGGAGGCGGCGGCGGTGTCGCTGCGCATCCGCGACCTGTTCGAGATGGGCATGTCGGTGGAAGAGGTGCGCGCACGCCTTGCCGCCGAGTTCGCGTGGATAACGCCGGAAGCCCCTGCCAGTGACGACCGGGAGGATGCCGGATCCGCCGAACCCGCCGCCCCGCCGCAGCCCGCCCGCGTGGAACTGCCGCAGGATTTCACCCTGGCCGTGAGCAACCTGGCCAAGAGCATGGTGGGCCTGACCCAGCAGCAGAACGCCATCCTGAAACGGGTGCAGCACATCGAGACCCTGATCACCGCGCTGGCCTCCGCCGGTGGAGACGCCACGGGTCCGGCTGGCCCGGCTGGCATGACTGGCGCAGGCAGCGCACCGGGCACGTCCGCCTTGCAGGGCCGCCCCGCCTGGCTGGACGAAGCGCAGGCCCTGGC
>NZ_VRYY01000682.1 GCF_015731765.1 Nitratidesulfovibrio oxamicus | reverse complement strand
GCTGGTGAACTGGCAGGCGCGGGCCACGTGCTCGTGCAGGGGCGCGCCGGGGGTCAGTTCGCGTCCGGCCAGCAGTGCTGCCGCCGCATCGTCGATGCGACCGTCGCGCAGCAGGCGTGCGGCTTCCGTCAGCAGGGGGTTGGGCGTATCCGGGGGCGATTCGGCCAGCAGTTCGGCGAATATCTTCTGGGCGCGCCGCCACTGCCGGGCGCGGGCATATATTTCGCCCGCACGACTGCGGAATTCGCGGCTCTTGTCCAGGTCGCCCTTGCCCCGCCAGGCGTCGGCCAGCCCCAGGCAGGCATCGGCGTGCAGGGCATTGTAGCGCAGGGTGCGGTTGAAGGCGGTGATGGCCGCGTCCCACTGCTCGCGCAGCAGGTGGGCCGTGCCTTCCAGAAAATGGGCTTCTGCCTCGTCGGCGGCTTCGGTTGCCGCATTGGCAAACCGTTCCAGAGCCTGGTCGAATTCTTCATCCGAGAGCATTCGTGCGCCCTCGGCCACGGTGCGTGCCGTGCGTGTTTGCAGCGCACGCCGGGCGCGCAGCAGTTGCCCGTCCAGCGTGTCCACGGTGTAGGGGCGGCCCAGAAAGCCGCTGCACCCCGCACCCACGGCGGCCAGCACCGCCTCGCGCGTGGCCGCGCTGGACACCACCAGCACCGGCAGGTCGAGCAGGCGCGGGTACGAGCGCAGCAGTTGCAGCAGATCAAGGGCGGTCATGTCCGCCAACCGTTCGTGGCAGAGCACCACGTCGACAGGAGGGGTCGCGTCGGCCAGGGAACGTGCCGCATCGCGTGGCCCGGCGTGGGTGCGACGCTGCCGGGCCA
>NZ_VRYY01000681.1 GCF_015731765.1 Nitratidesulfovibrio oxamicus | reverse complement strand
GTGCCGGTAGCGCGGCGGCCCCAGCAGGGCGACGGCCACGTCATCGTCCACCAGCAGCGTGTTCGAGGGCACGGCGTCCGGGAACTGGGGGCCAGGTGCAGCCGTGCCGGGGGCGATGCCTGATGCCGGGCCAGTCGGGCCAGTCGCTCCCGCAGGTTCTCCCGCATGCCCTCCCGCAGGCCCTCCCGCAGGTTCTCCCGCATGCCCGCCGGCCTCCAGCCGCAGCCGGGCCAGCTTGCGGCACAACCGGGCCAGTTCCCGGTCCAGCCCGCGCACGCCCGCCTCGCTGGTGTAGTCGTTGATGATCCGCGACAGGGCCCCCGGGGTCACCTGCGGGTAGGGCGCTGTCAGGCCGTGCTCGCGCAGTTGGCGGGGCAGCAGGAAGCGGGTGGCGATGTCCAGCTTGTCCGCCTCTGCGTAGCCGTGGAATTCCACCACCTCCATGCGGTCCAGCAGGGGGCCGCGCAGCCGCTCCACCCCGTTGGCCGTGGCGATGAACAGCACCTGCGAAAGGTCGAAGGGGATCTCCAGGTAGCGGTCCACGAAACGGGCGTTCTGCTCCGGGTCCAGCACCTCCAGCAGGGCCATGGCCGGGTCGCCCTTGGCGTCCTGTCCCACCTTGTCGATCTCGTCCAGCATGAACACCGGGTTGCGCACCCCCGTGGCGCGCAGGGCCTGGATGATCCGCCCCGGCATGGCCCCCACGTAGGTACGCCGGTGGCCGCGCAGTTCCGCCTCGTCGCGCAGGTCGGCCAGCGACATGCGGTAGAAGCGCCGCCCCAGCGCCTCGGCCAGCGCGCGGCCCACGGAGGTCTTGCCCACGCC
>NZ_VRYY01000680.1 GCF_015731765.1 Nitratidesulfovibrio oxamicus | reverse complement strand
GGCGCCCTGGCTGCGCGGGCCTTGTCCCTGCACGCCGGCCAGCCCCTGGCGCTGGCCGTGCGGGAACGCATCGCCGCGCTTGCCGCGCCGGGGTATTCCGTGGTCATTCCCACCTGCAACCGGCTGGACATCCTGCAACGCTGCCTGCACTGCCTGGAACGGCAAACCCTGCCCCGAGACCGGTTCGAGGTGATCGTGGTGGACGACGCCTCCACCGATGGGACCGCAGATTTCCTGGCCGGGTACCACCCGCCGTTCACCCTTCGGACCATCGTCATGCCCAGGCGGGGCGGACCGGGCAAGGCGCGCAACGCGGGCATCCGCGCTGCGCGGGGCGACATCGTGCACTTTCTCAATGACGATGCGCTGATAGAGCCCAACGTACTCGCCCTGCACGCCACCCTGCACGAGGCCCTGGCCGACACGCCCGTTTCCGTGCTGGGCCGGTTCGACTTCGCCCCGCCCTTCACCGACACCCTGTGGGGCTACACCCTGCAACACGGCGACCTGCTGTTCCGCTACCCCACGTTCACCCACAACGGGCTGCACGGGCACACCTCGTACTACACCTGCAACATCAGCACGCCCCGGCAGCAGCTGGTGCAGGCCGGGCTTTTCGACGAGGCATTCACCGGCGGCCAGTGGGGCGCGGAGGACATGGAGTTCGGCATGCGCCTGGCCGCGCTGCCGGTGCCGGTGCTGTTCCGCGACGACAGCCGCTCGGTCCACGTGCACGACGTGGGCGTGGAGGGGCTGGCGCGCACCGCGCTGGTGCGGGGCGGCGGTGCGGTGTGGCTGTTCGCCAAGCACGGCGGCGCGCCCCACT
>NZ_VRYY01000687.1 GCF_015731765.1 Nitratidesulfovibrio oxamicus | reverse complement strand
GCGACGGCTGGCCGGGACGCCCGGGACCGTCGCTCCGGCGATCGGAACGGGTACCTTTGGGCGCATCGGAGCGCGCAGGGTCGGCGGCGTCGATGGCGGGGCGCTTGGGACGGCCAGTCGAAGATTTGGCGGGGCGGGACGGAGACGACGGACGGCGCTGGGTCATGGGGTTCCGGGCCGGACAGGGTCCGGCGGGCTGAAGTTTGGTGGCGGCAGGCCCGGGCCTGGCCATGTGCGGCTGGGGCGTCCGGCACAATCTTGGACGAAGCATCCGAAACAATTTCGGACGACGCGTCCGGCACGGTTCCGGACGAAGGCGTCGGCGACCTTTCGGGCGTATGCCCGGCCAACCGTCCGCAGACGAACAGGTGCAGTCTATCCCGGTCGCCCGGCAAAGAAAACCGTCCGGCGCAACCTTTCGGCGGTGCGCCGGACGGCATCCCGGACACGTTGCATGGCGGCGCAGCCAACGGCAGGGAACATCCGTGCTCCAGGCCGGGCGCGCCCCCCGGCCGGTTACGGCCGGATGATCTTGGTGGCAAGTTGCAGGCTGGTGACCACGTCGAGCATGTTGGTGGTCTGGCCCACGGCCTTTTGCTCCAGAAGCCCGAAATGGTCAAGGCAGGTGCCGCAGACCAGCACGGTGGCACCGGCGGCCTCCAGCCGCTTCAGATGGGGCAGGGCGGGGCTGTCCGCAGCGGACAGGCGCACCGCGCCGTTCAGCATGACCACGCGCCACAGCTCCGCGCCCAGTTCGGGCAGGGTGGCAAGGAAGTTCTGCATCAGCTTGGCGCCCAAGGCGTCGTCTCCCGCGCCGATGACGTCGGACGTCAGGAATACCACGACCTTCTCGCCCATGCGGCGCAGTTGTTCCTCGGTCATCACTTCGCAGACCTCGCAATCATCGGCGGGGTCGACGGCGGGCGCATCGCCCTTCACCCCGCGCAACCGCCACAAGCTGTCGCCCGCGTCCGGCGACACGGCCTGGACCTGAACGGTATACCCTTGCGTGGACAGAAAGCGTGTCACGTTTTCCCGCGCGGCCTGATTATCGACAACCACCACCAGCGATGCGGGCGATTGCTCGTCAAGGCAGCGCTTGCAACGCAGCACGGGCTGGGGGCAGGGAAGATTCTGGCAGTTCAGTTCGATTTCTGGCATGGTGAGCCTCCTTTTCAGAAGGAACACCACACAGAGCGGCCCGGTCAAATCGAAAACATCCGCACGATTCCGCACAACACATTTACAAAACAAATAGAAGACCACGCAGCACATGGCCAACGCCAACAAGACCGACCAACCCACCCAGGGCCAGAGCATTCACCTACTCAAGCGTTGCTTGAAGTATTTCCGCCCCTACAAGGGGCAGATATTCCTTTCCATGCTGGCCATGGGCGTGGTGTCGCTGAGCACCGCCGGGTCCGCATGGCTGGTCAAGCCCGCCCTGGACGAAATATTCATCAACAAGGACGAGCAGGCGCTGCTGTACGTGCCGTTGCTGTTCTTCGTGCTTACGCTGGTGAAGGGCGCCGGGCGTTACGTGCAGAACTACTACATGCAGTACAGCGGCCTGCGCGTACTGGAAAAGCTGCGCTCGGAACTGTACGACAAGATCATCTACCTGCCGCTGCAATTCTACGAGGAATCGCAGGTGGGCATGCTCATGTCGCGCATCATCAACGACGTGACCATGATCCGCAACAGCCTGCCGTCCATCGTGATGATGGTGCGGCAACTGCTGACCATGCTGGGCCTGGTGGGCGTGGTGTTCTACCAGAACCCGCGCCTGGCGGTGTGGGCGGTGCTGGTGCTGCCCGCGGCGCTGTATCCGCTGGTATGGTTCGGTCGCAAACTGCGCAAGTATGGCCGCCGCAACCAGTCGAAACTGGCGGACATTTCCGTGGTGTTGCAGGAGGTGTTCAGCGGCATCCGGGTGGTCAAGGCCTTTGCCACCGAACGGCACGAGGCGCGCCGCTTCGACGATGAAAACGAGCGCCTGGCCCGGCTGTACCTGAAGCAGGCCAGCGTGTCCGAGCTTTCCTCGCCGATCATGGAACTGATCGGGGCGGTGGGCATCGGCCTGGTAATCTGGTTCGGCGGGCACGAGGTCATCGCCGGTGAAACCACGGCGGGCACGTTCTTTTCGTTCGTGGCCGCGCTGGCCATGATGTACGACCCGGTCAAGTCGCTGAATTCCTACAACATGGAAGTGCAGCGCGCCCTGGCCGGTGCCGAGCGGGTGTTCGAGATCCTCGACGCACCCGAACTGACGGTGGAGCAGGGGGGCGACACCCCCTTCGACGAACCCTTCCGCGAACTGCGCTTCGAGGGCGTGACCTTCACCTACGGCAGCAAGACCGCGCCCGCGCTGGACAACGTCAGCCTTACCGTGCGCGCGGGCGAACGCGTGGCCATCGTGGGGCCCAGCGGCGCGGGCAAGAGCACCTTCGTCAACCTGATCCCCCGGTTCTACGAACCGCAGCAGGGGGCCATCGTCCTCAATGGTCGCCCGGTGGCGGACTATACCCTGGAAACCTTGCGCCGCAACGTGTCCATGGTGTCGCAGGACACCTTCCTGTTCAACCTTCCGGTGCGCGACAACATCACCTACGGCCTTTCCGGGGCCATTGACGAAGACACCGTGCGCGCCGCCGCCATGTCCGCCTATGCCGATGAATTCATCCGCGAACTGCCGGAAGGGTACGACACCCTGCTGGGCGAGCGCGGGGTGAAGTTGTCCGGCGGGCAGAAACAGCGCCTGACCATAGCCCGGGCCATCATGAAGGATGCGCCGCTGCTCATTCTGGACGAGGCCACGAGCGCACTGGACTCCGAGGCCGAGCGCATCGTGCAGAAGGCCCTGGACAACCTGATGGAAAACCGTACCAGCATCGTCATTGCCCACCGGCTGTCCACCATCCTTTCCGCCGACCGCATCCTGGTCATGGAGCAGGGGCGCATCGTGGACGCCGGGCGGCACGAGGAACTGCTGGCTCGCTGCCCCATGTACGCCCGGCTGTACGCCATGCAGTTCGCAACCGATGCCGCCAATGCCGCCCCGGCCAACGTGGACGATCCTCTCGACACGGAGCAGGGCGCTGCCGTGCCCGCCACCGGAGCCACTGCGTGAAGTTGCCCCCCGCCCTCATCGCGCCCCCGCTGTACGGACTGTACAAGGCCTGGTGCGCCACCCTGCGGTACGACATTGCCGGGCGCCAGGCCGTGGACGACCTGTGGCATGCCCGCACCCCCATGGTCTTTGCGCTGTGGCACGACGAACTCTTTCCGCTCATGCACGTGCGGGGCGACCTGGAGATCGTCACCGTGGTCAGCCAGAGCCGCGACGGCGAATACCTTGCGCAGGTGCTGCAACGGCTGGGCCTGCGAACGGCGCGAGGGTCCAGTTCGCGCGGCGGGGTCAAGGCGCTGATCGGCGCGGCGCGCCAGATGCGCAAGGAAGGATTGTGCGGCTGCGTGACCGTGGACGGCCCGCGCGGGCCGCGCCACAAGGTAAAGCCGGGCGCGATCTTTCTGGCGCAACGGGCCAAGGCGCCCATAGTGCCCATGCGCATTTTCATGGAGCGCGCCAAGGTCTTCGAGCGCGCCTGGGACCGTTTTCAGCTGCCGCTGCCGTTTTCCCGCGTGCGGGTGGTGTTTGGCGCGCCATACCGGTTGCCGGATACGACCGATATGATAACGAAGGAAGGTGAAGATAACGGGCAGGGGGGCGATGCAGCCCTGGCTGCCGCCTGCACGGACCTTGAAGCCCGGCTTGAAGGATTGCGATGACTTCCCACGCCCCCCGCGACGACATTTCCACCAACCACGGCGCGGCTGGCGGGCCGGATTCCGCAACTGCACCGAAAGGCCTGATGCCGCGCCTGCTGCACATGCTGGCCCGTGCCCTTGCCAGCCGGGGGTTTGACGGCATAGCCCGGTACGGCAACGCCCTGGGCGCACTGCTGTGGCACTGCCTGCCCGGCAGGCGGCGCCTGGCTGTACGGGCCATCGCCGATCACCTCGGGGTATCGCAACAAGAGGCCACGCGCATCGCGCGGCAAAGCTTTGCCCACAATGCCCGCTCGTTCCTGGAAGTGCTTCTGGTGGGGCAGTTCGGATTCGAGCAGACGGGCGCCCGCCTCATCATCGACAACCCCGACCTGCTGCGCAGGCTGGCAGAAGGTGACCGCCCCGTAGTCGCAACCACGGCACATCTTGGCGCATGGGAGTTCATGTCCTCGCTGATGGGGCAATGGCATCTGGACCGCCCACGCATGGTGGTGGTGCGCCGCAACAGCAACCGTACCCTCAACGACTTCATATTCGCCATGCGCGGCGCGCGTGGCTTGCAGGTGGTGGACCACCGCAACGCCGTGTTCACCGTGCTCAAGGGGCTGAAACGCAACGGGTGCGTCGGTTTTCTGGTGGACCACAATTGCCGCCGCGACGAGGCCATCTTCCTGCCGTTCCTGGGGGAAACCGCCGCCGTGAACATGGGACCGGCCCTGCTGGCCGTGCGTGCCGAGGCGGAAGTGTGGCCCGCCTTCATGATTCGCGAGGGCGACTGTTACCGGTTGTACATCGACGAACCGCTGGATACCGCTACCCTGGACGGCGACCGTAACGACAAGGTCGAAGCAGTTTCCCGGTTTTATACCCAGGCCGTGGAAAGGGCAGTGCGCGCCCATCCCGAACAGTGGTTCTGGATGCACAAACGCTGGAAGACCCGCCCAAAGCAGGACGACTGATACCGTCTGCTGCCTCATCTCCCTGTATCCATCGACCACTCGCACCGATTGATCTGCCGCCGCCGATGACGCGTAAACGTTCGGTGGCGGTCTTTTTTGGCGCGCTCACACATCGAGCACGCCGATTGCAACACGCCTGAGAACAGCCGCCACGATGGCAAGTCCTGCAAAAATAGTGGGTGATAGATCTTCCTTACCCGCACACACCGACACCCCCGGCGGGAGCAAGCACGCATCGTGAGCAGATACCGGTCGGACATTCTGTTGGCACTCATACGTGATCAACCACTCCGATACCAATCCGCGAAATATCGGGCAGCGCCATCCCGCGTGAGCGGCCCGAAACGCCGGGCATCCGAGGCAAACATCATGGCAGACGCAGTTCCAAGCGCATATCCAAGGCGATGCAGACTATGGATCCTGCGGGGTAGCATCGGAAAGCCACCGGTTGTTTCACGAAAAATCGAAAATTCATATCAATATAAAATGAAAGACTTCTCACGTCATGAAAGTTAACATAATTTACATTATGAGACATTAGCAGAAACGCTTGAACGGGAGGGAGCGTCCCTTTTTTGGCAGCACGCTCCCCACGCATTCCTGCCTGACGCCAGAAACGCTCCCACCCGCCTGAAGATCAAAAGGCACCCGGCCACACCGCGCCACAGGCCGGGCCTGCGTTTCAAATCGCACTTCAATCGGTGTTTTCGATTGCTCGTACTGATCCCTGGTGGCCAACAGACACTGGACCCGGCCTGAGTTGCTTCAACGAAAACATGGCAGCGCGTCCGCATGGCCTCCTTCCCTCAAGCTGGCAGGCACCACATGACAATGCCTTCCCCTCTGCTTCGACCAGTCGCCAACAGCGCATACGTATATGGATCAGCCACGTGCCCTGCCAATTTCCCCAAATTCATGCCCTGCTTCCTCCCGCATTTGAGACTCGAATTTTCGAAATCCACACCCTTGGCCATCAGAAATGCTTTTGCGCCGCAAACGACAACGTCGTGCGTTTTTCCACCGGGGACGCAAAAACGGGCACCATCCACTGGGGATGGTGCCCGTTTTTCAGGCAACCCTGGGTAAAAAACTTCACAGGCCGCTGCCGCAGCAGCCGGGATGGCGGAAATAGCGTTAGCCGTTCAGCGCCGCCCAATCCTTGTTGAACGTCTCGAGTCCGGCAGTGGTCAGGGGGTGATCGAACATCTGGCGCAGCACGGCAAACGGCACGGTGGCCACATGGGCGCCCATCAGGGCCGCTTCGGCCACGTGACGCGGATGGCGTACGCTGGCCACGATGACCCGGGCGTCCATGGCGTAGTTGTTCAGGATGGTCATGATGTCGGCCACAAGTTGCATGCCGTCCTGCGAAAGGCCGTCCAGCCGTCCCACGAAGGGAGAAATGAACGAGGCTCCGGCCTTGGCGGCCAGCAGCGCCTGCATGGGCGAGAAAACCAGGGTCACGTTGGTGTCCACGCCCTTGGTCTTCAGAACGCGCACGGCCTTCAGCCCTTCGGGGGTCATGGGAATCTTGACCACCACGTTGGGTCCGTTGCGCACAAGGTCCAGCCCCATGGCAATGAGTTCGTCGGCGGTGTCGCCCACGGCCTCCAGGCTCACCGGCCCTTCCACCTCGCGGCAGATGGACTGCATCACCGCGCGCCAGTCGCCGCCTTCGCGGGCCATCAGCGTGGGGTTGGTGGTCACGCCGTCCAGCAGGCCCCAGGCCTTGGCGGCGCGCATCTCGGCAAGGTTCGCCGTATCCAGAAAGAATTGCATGAACCGGTGCCTCCTTGCGTCAGGCAGCCGCCCGCCTGCGGAGCACACATGCTCTCGGGCGCACGGCTGCATCACGAAAGAACAAACTGTTGCGGCAATGGGCACCGCTGCCGGGCGGGCTGCACCGGACGACCGGCACGAGATTGACCCCGCATATCCGCGCCCAACCTGCGAATATGACAATTCCCGCGGGTAGTTACGGCCTATTCGGCGTCCTTTTCCTCGCGCGCGGGAATTTCGCGGCCGCCGCTTTCCAGTTGCTTCAGGAAGTTGTCGCGGCATTCATAGCTGCAAAACCGGTAGGTCTTATCGCCGTCGCGCACGGTGACGCCGCCGTTGGCGTCTATGTAGGCTCCGCAGATGGGGTCGCGCACCATTTCGCCGGTGGCCACCATTTCTTCCTTCTGCTTCTTGTCATCCTTGCTCTTCTTGCGCGCCTCGTTGGTCACAAGGCGGTAGAGGAAATAGCCTGCCGCGATCAGCAAGAGCCACTTGAGCATGCCAGACTCCCTTTGGGTCCTAGAGGCGTTGATGAAGGCCGGGCGCGCGGACGCGCTCCGTTTGGCCGTTCACTGGGCGATGCGCCCGTCGTGCAGGGTGAACGTCAGCGATTTCAGGGCGTGTATCAGACTTTGCCCGTCGGGGAAAGCGAGTTCGGGGGCGATTTCGTACAGCGGCACCAGGACGAAGGCCCGCTCGCGCATGCGCGGGTGCGGCAGCGTCAGGCGCGGGGTGTCGCGCACGGCATTGCCGAACAGCAGCAGGTCGATGTCGATGGTGCGCGGGGCAAAGCGTGCGGCAATATCCGGCGCGACGGAATCGGCCCCTTCCCGCACCTGCGCGTGCCCATCCCCCCCCTGTCCGGCATCCAATGCATATGCCCGGCAGCGGCCCAGTACCTGTTCCACGCCCAGCAGGTGGTCCAGCAACCCTTCGGGCGTCATGTCCTGGGCGCATTCCAGCCGCGCCACCTGATTGGCGAACCATGGCTGGTCACGGTAGCCCTGCGGTTCCGTGCGGTACACGGATGACACCGCGCCTACGACAACGCCGGGCAGGGCGGCTAGTGCCGCCACGGCCCGGACGATATTGTCGGCGGGGTCGCCCCCCGTCGCGTCCTTCCGGACGCTTGGCGGAGGCAGGTTGGACCCCAGGCAGACGTAAGCGATTACAGGTTCGCGATGCGTGACACGGCCTCCTCAAGGCGGTCGGTATCCACGGTGAGCGAAATGCGGAAATAGCCTTCGCCCGGCGCGCCAAAGCCGTTGCCGGGGGTCAGCACCACGCCGGTCTTTTCCAGCACTGCGGTGACGAATTCGGCGGACGAGCCGTACCCGGCGGGCACCTTGGCCCAGATGTAGAACGCGGCGGCAGGCACGCGGCAGGCAATGCCCACCTTCTGCAGGGCGGCCACCACCACGTCGCGGCGCTTGCGGTAGATGGCGCGCAGTTCGCGGCAGAAGTCGTCACCGTCGCGCAGGGCCACGATGGAGGCTTCCTGCACGGCCTGGAAGATGCCGGAGTCCACGTTTTCCTTCACCTTGCCAAGGCCCGCCACCAGGGATGCGTTGCCCACGGCCATGCCCACGCGCCAGCCGGTCATGTTGTAGGTCTTGGACAGCGAGTGGAACTCGATGGTCACGTCCTTCGCGCCTTCCACTTCAAGAATGCTCATGGGCTTGTCATTCTCGTCGTAGTAGACCTCGGTGTAGGCCGTATCGTGCGCGATGATCACGTTGTGCTGCCTGCAGATGCCGATGAGCTTTTCGTAGAACGCGCGCGGGGCCGTGGCCGCCGTGGGGTTGTTGGGATAGTTGACGAAAATCATCTTCGCCCGGTCCCAGGTGGCGGCGGGAATGGCGTCAAGGTCGGGCAGGTAGTCGTTTTCCTCCACCAGGGGGATGAACTGCACCTCGCCGCCCACGAAGCCGGTGGCGATGTGGTACACCGGGTAGTTGGGCGTGCACACCAACACCAGGTCGCCGGGGTTCACGAAGGCCAGCGGAAAATGGGCGATGCCTTCCTTGGACCCGATGAGGCCGATGACCTCGGTCTTGGGGTCAAGGCTGACGCCAAAGCGGCGGCCATACCAGTTGGCCACTTCCTGCCGGAATTCCAGCATGCCCACGTACGAGGGGTACTGGTGGTTGGCGGGGCGCTCCACGGCCTTCTTCATGGCTTCGATGATGAAATCGGGCGTCGGCATGTCGGGGTCGCCGATGCCGAGGCTGATGATGTCCACGCCACGGGCGGCCACTTCGGCCTTGACCTTGTCGATGCCTGCGAACAGGTACGGGGGCAGGGTCGCCAGCCGGTCCGCGAGTTTGAAATCAGCCATTCCGAATCTTCTCCTTGCGGGTTTCGATCCCCTGGGTGCGCCTGTCCGCTTATGGCGGGGCACTCCCGTGCGCCGGTAAAAAAAGAGGGCTCTGCCAGAAGCCCGTTCCTTGCAATGCCTTGCGGGCAACCGCGTGCCCGGTTTCGTCCTGTTGCGCGAAATCTACAGGCCCCCTGCCCGGCCTGTCAAATGATAAAGCCTCCTGACGTGGCGGGGTCGGCGGACGCGGCGTGCACTGGCGCATGCGGCAAACGCGCCCCGGGTATGCCCGCTGACGCACCTCTCCTGCCAGCCTTTCTGCCCGCTGCATCCCCCTCCACTCTCCGGGGGTATGCATCCTGCAAGCAAGTGTGGGGCTTCTGCACCCCCTGCCCGCTCTTTTGCGGATGCCGGACACCCGCCTGGTGGGAAACGGACACCTTGCCCCATGTCGGCGCAATGCCCGTGCATCGTGATCCGGCGCAGGACCAGCACGCATGCGGGTGCACCATCGGGCACACCGGGTCGTGCAACCGCACGGGCAGGGGACGGAAAGGCGGGGTATCCTACCCTACCCTACATTACGGCTTTTATTGTCAAAAACGTCATCGGGCATAACAAAAACGACAAAACCGACAACATGCAGCAACGGATGACGCATTCAGGCTCACGATAACGCGGGGGAACGCATGACATCGGCAACACGGGCTTTGGGTGGATCGGGCCTGCAGGCGATGCTTTTCGCCGGTACGGCCATGGCCGTCGCGCTGGGTGCGGCGGCATGGGTGGTGAACGGGCTGCTGCTTATGGGCCTGCTGGTGGCGCTGGGCTGCCTGTATGACGCATGGCGCGTGCACGGGGCATTGGCTGCCGCCGCCCGGCAGGCCGCCGCGGTGCGTGACGAGGCAGCACCATCCGGCACGGCGGCGCGGAATGCCGACGGCGGCTTGTCTTTCACCGCCCGCAAGGCCGGGGGGGCATCCCCCGCTGCCAACGATTTCGACAGTGACGCGGCGACCCTTCTGGCTCGCCATGTGCCGCGCGTGGTGGCCCTGCTGGACGGGGTGCGCCAGCGCATGGCGGCGGAAGCCGCCCGTGCCGACGCCAGCGCCCAGGCCGCCGAGGCTGCCGGACGCAGGGCGGGCCTTGTGCGCGAACGGGCGGAAGCCTCCAACCGGCAGGCCATGCACAATTCTGCAAAAACCCTGGACCGCGCCGTGGGCTCGTTGCAGGAAGCGGCAGCACGCCTGGCTGCCGAGGCGGGCCGCGCCTCCAGCGGGGCCGACAACCAGCAGCGGCTGGCGGGCGATACCGCCGTGGCCATGGAACAGATGACAGCCACGGTCAACGCCGTGGCCCTCAACGCGGGCGATGCCGCCACCCAGGCCGACACCGCGCGCCAGAAGGCCCTGGCCGGGCGCGACGTGGTGAACCGGGCCGTGTCCTCCATCGCCGCCGTGCACGGCCACACCACCGGCCTGCGCCAGGTCATGGGCGATCTGGGCACCCGAGCCGAATCCATCGGCCAGGTCATGGGCGTCATTACCGACATCGCGGACCAGACCAACCTGCTGGCGCTGAACGCCGCCATCGAGGCGGCCCGTGCCGGGGACGCCGGGCGCGGCTTTGCCGTGGTGGCCGACGAGGTGCGCAAACTGGCGGAAAAGACCATGCAGGCCACCCGCGAGGTGGGCGAGGTCATCGTGGCCATCCAGACCGGCACCCGCAAGACCCTGTCCGACATGGACGAGGCCGCCCGCGTGGTGGACGAGGCCACCCGCCTGGCAGAAGATTCCGGCGAGGCCCTGGCCGAAATCGTGGACATCGTGGAAGCCACCTCCGACGGGGTGCGCACCATCGCCACCGCCGCCGAGCAGCAGGCCGCCACCTGCGAGGAAATCAACCGCATCATCTCGCAGGTGGACGCCATTTCGCGCCAGACCGCCGACGGCATGCACCGCGCCAACGACGACATCGCCGCCCTTTCAGGTCAGATGGTCCGGCTGGCCACCCTGAACCGGGTGTTCCACGTCATCGGGCAGGGCACGGTGCAAACGCTCATGCGCGGGCTGGCCGATGCGCCGGACATCCGGTCATTGCAACGCGAGCGCGTGGAGGCGCACCTGCGCCAGGTCATTGCCGCCGCGCCGTACCTGGAACTGTTGTACATGACGGACGGCAAGGGCCGACAGATCATTGCCAACATCGCCCCGGCGGCGCTGGCCACCCCTGCGGATGCGCAGGCCTGCGGCAAGGACTGGTCGTCGCGCCCGTGGTTTACCGGGGCCATGGCCATCGGCGACCTGTACATCTCGGAAAGCTACGTCTCGCAGGCCTCGGGTGCGCCGTGCATCACGGTGTCCCTGCCCATGGAGGACGCGGCAGGCAACCCCGTTGCCCTGCTGGCGGCGGACGTAAAACTGGGGTGACGCCAGCTGAAGCCTCTGGCTGACGGCGACAATCTGCGCCATCAATAGTATAAGGATGCAACCCTGTCGGGGCGCGCCATGCGGCGCGCCCCGCTTTCATTTCCGGCTGCCGCACGGCCCTGTTGCCACTGCGACAAGGCGTGGCCTGCATCGCCCGCCATGCCCACGGCCAGCCGTCCGCATGACCTGTCGTGCCCATCCGCGCGCACGCTCGCCACATGCCCTTGCCGCACACGTGACGCCCGTGTACCATGCCAACTCGTATACCGCCCTGCCCGCGCGCCCTTCCGGGCTTGCCGGGGCCGGGCACGACCGCGCCGCGCGCATCGAGTTCCATGCCCCCACGCCGCCGTTCCGTTCCCATTGCGCCAGCCGCCAACGCCACCGGTGAATCCGCCGGGGCAGT
>NZ_VRYY01000678.1 GCF_015731765.1 Nitratidesulfovibrio oxamicus | reverse complement strand
GATGGCGTGTTCCGGGGCCAGCATGGCGATGCGCTCGCGCACGGCGTCCAGCCCCCGGCCCAGCAGGGCCGAGGCCGCCACCACGGCAATGCCGCGTCCGGCCAGCGCATCAAGCACGGTCGCGGGCAACTGGCTGCCGGGCATCCCTTCCGCAAGATCCGCCTTGTTGGTCACCACGAAATACGGCAACTTGCGCGCGGCAAAGGCCTCCGCCAGCGCCTCCTCGTCTCGGCCCCACGCACCGTCGGTGACCAGCAGGGCAACGTCGGTGCGGTCCAGCGCCCGTTCCGAGCGTTCGCGGCGCAGCGCGCCCAGCGCGCCCTCGTCGTCGATGCCCGCCGTATCGATGAACACCACCGGGCCCACCGGATCGAGTTCCAGCGTCTTTTCCACGGGGTCGGTGGTGGTGCCCGGCGTGTCCGAAACGATGGACGCGCCCTGCCCCACCAGCCCGTTCAGCAGCGACGACTTGCCGACGTTGCGGCGCCCGTAGATGCCGATGTGCAGCCGCAGCCCCCTTGGGGTATCCTGCATGCCCTTGCTCCTTGCGCCGGTGCGGGCACGCGCCCGGCCCGGCGGATGGTGTCCAGCGCGTCTTCCATGTCCACGCGCCGCTTGTGGTCGTAAATGTGGTAGTCCGCCCGGCGGGCGGCGGGGGTAAAGCCCGGCATCAGCACGTTGCCCCCCGCGCGCAGCCCGGCCAGTTGCCCGTCTTGCGGGGCCAGGGTTGCCAATGCGGTGGTGGCGGGCAGGTTCAGGCCGGGCCGGGCGATGCGCAATGCGGCCATGCAGCGCAGGGTCAGTTCCACCGGGCCGGGCGCAGCCCC
>NZ_VRYY01000677.1 GCF_015731765.1 Nitratidesulfovibrio oxamicus | reverse complement strand
GAGCGGGTGGCCAGCGCGTCGCTTTCGCGCACTGCCCCGGCCACGGTGGCGGTGCTGTCCACGAAGCCGCGCGTGGCCCGCTGGATGGCGCGGATGCGCTCGCCCACCTGGCCGGTGGCGCTCATGGTCTTTTCCGCCAGCTTGCGCACCTCGTCGGCAACCACGGCAAACCCCCGTCCGGCCTCACCGGCGCGGGCCGCCTCGATGGCAGCGTTCAGCGCCAGCAGGTTGGTCTGGTCGGCAATGTCGCTGATGACGCCCATGATCTGGCCTATGCCTTCCGCCTCGCGCCCAAGTTCCGCCACGTTTTCCTGCAACCGCTCCACCTGGCCGTGCACCTTGTGCATCACGTCCATGGAGGCGCGCACCACGTCACGGCCATCCTCGGCCACCTGCATGGTGGAAGCGGCCATGTCCACGGCCAGCGCGGCGCGTCGCCCCACCTCGGCCACGGCCTGGTTCATGCGGTCCATGGCGGCGGTCACCTCGTCCACACGGGCCAGCTGGCGGGCGGCCCCCCCGCTGGAATGGGCCACCTGCTCGGCCAGTTCATGCGCTGACGAGGCCACCCGGCGGGCAATGTCTTCCGCCTCGCGCGCGGTGGCGGCGATGACCGCGTTCTGGGCGTCCAGCCGGGCATGCTGGGCGCGCTCGTGCGTCAGGTCCACCCACAGCGAGATGGCGCCCATCAGTTCGCCGTCCAGGTCGTAGATGGGCGTGGCCACCATGTGCAGCACCACCTCGCGCCCGTCGGCCTGCGGGTCCAGCACCACGTCCTCGGCCACCCGGTCGCGCCGTTCCATGCTGCGCCGGGTCAGCACCGGGCGGGCGGCGTCG
>NZ_VRYY01000676.1 GCF_015731765.1 Nitratidesulfovibrio oxamicus | reverse complement strand
CAGCAGGCGCACCTCGTGCAGGCCCACCGGGTTGGGCCGGGCGGGCGAGCGGGTGTTGAACACGCCGCGCCTGGGGCGACGCGTGTCTCCGCGCGGGTGCACGGACAGCACGTGGCGATCGGCGCGGTGCAGCCAGGTGAGCAGGGTCAGGGACAGGCCCGGCGTCAGGGTGTCCAGGCCGGGCACGTAAGGCGCTGCAATCTCCACCCACGCTTCGGGAGCGCCCTCGTCGCCCTGCTTGGGGCACTGCGAAAGATCCGTGAGCGGCGACACGATGACGCCGATGGGCCGCAGGGTGGTGTCCATGGTCACCTCTCTGGTCTATGCGGGAAGAGTGCGGGGGAAGGGCCCCTTTGCGCTCTGCGGTCCTCATCCGCAAGGCTCGCAAACTCACCTAACGGCTGAGGCAAAGGGGCTCCTTCCCCCGTACCCCCATCCCCCCAAACGTTTTAATTGGTCCGTTGAATCAACGCGCTTCCCAAGCCCGTGTCCTGTGGCTCTTACCCCGAAAAATGGTCGAACCCGGCGGACGCGGGCAGATCACCATTGACCAGCACCACGCCATCGGCGGTGACCAGCCCCAGCGGAATCAGGCCGGACACGGCGGCGCGCACCGCATCGAACATGGCTGGGCGGCAGCAGCCCAGCAGGGCGTAGTCCTCGCCGCCGGTGAAGGCCATGTCCACGGGGTCCAGATCGTTGGCCAGGGCGTAGGCGCGCACCTCGCCGGGCAGGGCTTCGGCGTCCATGGCCAGTTCCGCGCCAAGGCCGCTGCCCCGATCCGCGCCGATGAGCCGGGGCAGGTCGCGCGCAAGGCCGTCGGACACGTCCAAGATCG
>NZ_VRYY01000675.1 GCF_015731765.1 Nitratidesulfovibrio oxamicus | reverse complement strand
GGTCTGGCGCGCGGGGGCGCAACATGCGCCTCTTGCTGCGCGGGCGGGTGTGGCCCCAGGGGTCAACGGGCGCTGGCGGGAGCACGGACGACGACGCGGGCGGCATGACCCTGTGGGGGCCGTCCATTCCCCTGTTCCCGGAAGGTGCCGATCCCGACACCCGGTCCGACGGGCAGTCCGATCGGCAGCGCGTGCTGGACGCCCTGCGCGCCACCCTGGCCCTGAAGTATTCGCCCCAGGCCATCGCCTACCGCCGCAACCGGGGCCTGCGCGACGCGGGCACCTGCGTGTGCGTGGGCTGTTTTGCCGTGGAGGGGCCCGTGGCCGGGGGCATCGCCTACACCGGCAACCCGCTGCACGCCCGCGACACCTCGGTGCATGTCTACGCCGCGCGCGGCCTGTCGGAGGCCGTGGAGGACGGCGCGCACGACGTGGACGCCTATCACGTCTGCCGTGTGGGCGGTTCGGTGCGGTTGCGCAGCATAGCCCCCAGGGCCGACGCGGCCACGGGGGCGGTGTTGCCGGCCCTGCCGGTTCTGGATGACGCGGCGGCCCGTGCCGTGGCCGAACTGGCCCTGGTCGTGGAGGAACGCTGCGGCCTTCCCCAGGAAATCGACTGGCTGCTGGAGCCGGACGGTTCCGTCTCGCTGCTGCATGCCCGGCCATTGCCCGCGCCGCGCGCCCACCTGCCGGAAAGCTATGCCGAGTCGGAGGCCGAGGACGCCGCCCAGACCGAATGCCCGCCTCCGGCCCTGCTGGACGGCGGGATCACCGCCGGGCCGGGCGTGGTGGCCGGGCCGGTGCACATCGTGCGCGAGCGGGACGACGTGCGCAGCTTCA
>NZ_VRYY01000674.1 GCF_015731765.1 Nitratidesulfovibrio oxamicus | reverse complement strand
GACCGCGTCCGCTCCCGCCGTCCCCGGCCTGTGCGGCCCAGCGGCCACGCCGCCGCCGCGCAACGTGCCCGACAAGCCCTTTGCCGATACCCGTTCCGGGCGCACCATACGCGAGCCCGACGACTGGAGCCGCATGGCCACGGCCACGGCTTTGCGCGTGTACAAGGCGCTGGATGACCGCAGGGACATCGTGGCGCTGCCCATCCGCATCACCCCGCCCAATGCCCGGCCCTTCGCGCTGGCCTACCAGAACCTGCTGGCCACCGAACTGGTGTCGCGGGGGATGCAGGTGGCACTGGCGCCGGAGAACGATTCCGTGGAACTGGACTTCGCGGTGCACGCCGTGCCCGTGGGGCCGCAACGGCCCGTGCCGGAGGCTGCCACCAGCCCCGACTCCAGGTGGGAGGTGGTGCTGACCACAACCATGTGGCACGGCAACCGTTACGTCATCCATACTGCGGAAGGTTTCGTGGTGCGCGGTGACGAACTTGGCAAGTACGTGGACCCCGACGCGCCCGGCCACACCGTGCGGCCCTTCCGATCGCGCAGCGTGCCCATGGTCAACAGGTAGATCGTACGCAACTGCCGCAGGTCGGGGCGCCGGATTTCAGCCCCGCGCTTGCGCAACCAGACTGGCCGGGAGGCGACGCATGTCCGCATCCAGTATATATTCCAGACAGTTCCTGAGTGTGCAGGCCGCTCTTGCGGCAGGACGTCTGCCAAGCCCGAAGTCCGTACTGCGGACCATGGCGCTGGCCGTCGGGCTGCTTGCCTTCGCCCTGCACGCCGTTCCGGCTCGGGCCGATGCCGGTCCCGTGGGCGCTGCCGCGCGCCAGCCCGCCG
>NZ_VRYY01000673.1 GCF_015731765.1 Nitratidesulfovibrio oxamicus | reverse complement strand
GGGGGCGTCGGCACGGCGACCGGGGTGACTGGGCGCGGGGCTGCGGCGTCCTGCGCCGCAAGGGCGGGCACCGTGGGCGCGATGGCCCGGGTTGCTCCGGTAAGCGCGGTGATTCCGGCCAGCTTCAGGAACCGTCGTCTGCCGATGCGCCGCATGGTTGCTCCTGCGTTTCCCGTTGGTTGCATTGCGCATGTCGGGGCAGCCCCGGTATGCTTTCGCGTGTCCTGGACACGGCCCGGCGGCTGCGCGGATGCCGTGGATAGTGCGCAATGCCCCGAAATGTTACGGGGATGTTAGCGTGGATGCCCGCGAAAGTGAAGCGCGTGCGGTATCGCGCTGCGGCGCGGCCCGTGCGGGGGCTGTGGTGGGCGCACAGCGGGCGTTGGCGGTGTCCGGAAGGGGCGCGCCTCCGGGCGTGCGCATGGCCCCGATCGTGCGCATGCCCCAGATCGTACGCATGCCCCTGACCGCCCGCATATCGTTGACCGCCCGCATACCGTTGACCGCCCGCATATCACTGGCCGCATGCATGCCGCCGGGGGCTGCATGATGCCGGATGTGCCGGTTTCCTGTCAGTTTCCGTCGGCCTTCGGGGCGGTGCCGGATGCCCCGGATACGCCGGGCTGGTCGGCACCCCCGTATGCGCCGATGTCGCGCCAGCCGTGGGCGAAGTCCGCCGCGTACAGGCGCGATGCGGTTTCTCCCGCCGCCTCGCCGGGCAGCACCAGAAACACCGTCTGGCGCGAAAAGCCGCGAGTGCGCACGGTATCGGCCAGCCCGCCCGCCGTGGTCCAGGCCAGCGCTTCGTCGGGCCAGCCCACCCGGTGGGCCGCCAGTACCGGGGT
>NZ_VRYY01000672.1 GCF_015731765.1 Nitratidesulfovibrio oxamicus | reverse complement strand
TTCGGGGCGGTCGCGGCATCTGCGGCACCCTGCGCGGCGCAGGCCGCTCCTGCGCCGAAGGCCCACATGACCCACAGCGCGAGCACCACCCACGCGCACGACGCAGACAACGGCGCAGGCAGGAACGCACCGGCATGCCGCCGTGCGCGCACGAAAAACATGTTCATGAGGCTCTCCCGTCATGGTCCACCCCGCCCGAAGGTTCCGGGCGGGCTTGATGGTGCGGAGGGGGCGGGGTCCAGCTTCCCGCGTCATGCAGAGCAGACAGAGCAGACAGAGCAGGCACAACAGGCGACCCAGTCACCCCTGTCGCCACAGTCACCGCACCGTCGCTACCGTTCTCAGCCCCGCCGGGCGAACCGCACGAGGCCGTACTGGCGGTCCGGGTCGGACCAGACCATGTCCGCCTCGAACCCATGCGCCTCGCCCAGCGCCCGCAGGGTGCTGAACCGTTCCTGATGGCCATGGCCCGACCAGTGGCGATGCACCATGGCGATCTCTCCGTCCGTCAGGAAATGCCACCGGGCGCGGCCCAGCGCGGCCATGCGGGCCAGCATGGCCTGCTTGTCCTCGTCCTCGCCCATGACCGGGTCGTGCGCCAGCACCATGCCCCCGGGGGCCAGCAGCCGGTGCGCCGCCCGCAGAAACTCCGCCTTGAGCGGAGTGGGCAGGTGATGCAGGAACAGGCCCATCCAGATCACGTCCATACTGCCTTCCGGGCCATCCAGCACCTGGCGGTAATCGCCCTCCACCAACCGCACCGGGCAGCCCAGCCCGGCCAGGCTCTCGCGCGCCGTGGCCAGCGCCGGGGCGCTGGTGTCCACCCCGGCGTAGGCGGCCACCGGC
>NZ_VRYY01000671.1 GCF_015731765.1 Nitratidesulfovibrio oxamicus | reverse complement strand
GCGCAGCCGGGCCAGCACTTCCGCCGCGCAGGCGGCCACCGCCTCTTCGTCGCAAGGGGTGGGCACGTGCGGGGCCACCGGGCCGCAGGCCACGGCGGGCATGTCGCGCGGAATTTCCAGGTACACCGGGCGCGAATGCTCAAGGCAGTTGCGCAGCACCCGCTCGATAATGGCGGGCGCAGTGGCCGGGTCGTCCAGAATTCCCTGGTCGCAGGTGACTTCCTGATACATGCGGAACTGCGAGCCCACGGTCTTCACCTGATGATGCAGCAGAAGGCCGCGCGCCCTCTCCGCCGTGCCCGGCGCCCCGGAAATGACCACCACGGGCGACTTTTCGGCAAATGCCTGGGCCACGGCGTTCAACATGTTGATGGCCCCGGCCCCGTAGGTGACGGCGGCCACGCTGAGCCCCCGGCGGATGCGCGCGGCGGCGTCTGCGGCAAAGCCCAGTCCCGGTTCGTGGGTCAGGGTGACCAGCGGCAGGATGCCGGTCTGCTCGATTATCTTGAAATAGGGCAGCGCGAAGTCGCCGGGGATGCCCCAGACCTCGCGCGCGCCGCGTTCCTTCAGGGCGTGCAGCAGTGCTTCGGTGATGTTCATGCTCTTCCTCGTGAGGCTTGCGGTCCCGGTGATCTGCCGGGGGATGCGCCGGACAATGTGCCCACTAATTTGCCCACTGACATGCCGGAGATATGCCGGAGATATGCCGGGTGACCGCAAGGCCGCCGCGCGGGCGGCCAGATGACGGCACACCGCACCTAGACCAAAAGCCGGGGCGCGGCAAGCCGGGGCCGCCGCACCCGTGGGGAACGTCCGCCGATCCGGCGCGGGTCAGCCCGCGTCCCGGCCCA
>NZ_VRYY01000679.1 GCF_015731765.1 Nitratidesulfovibrio oxamicus | reverse complement strand
ATGGCGGCGGCGGACCGCAGCATGTGCTGCACGCCGTCCGGCACCACGGCGCCGGGCACCACGCGGGTCATTTGGGCCAGCGCGGGCCACAGCAGGCGGCCATGCCCTATCCATTGCTTCCATAACCATTGTTGCCAGTTGGGGTGTCTGGCGCGCAGGGCGGCCAGCGCCTTCGGCACCGATAGCCCCTGCGGGCAGATGGCCGCGCAGCGTCCGCAGGACAGGCAGCGGTCGGCCAGTTCGCGCGCGGGCTTCAGGCCAAGGCGCCCCGGTTCGTCGCGCAGGGCGGCGAACACCAGATGCTTGGCGCGGGGCGAAAGTTCTTCCTGCCCGGTGGTCAGAAAGGCAGGGCACACGGCGGTGCACTGGCCGCACAGCAGGCAGGCGCGGGGCTGCCCGGCGGTGTCGCCCGGCGCGCCGCCGTTCGTCGTGGATCTGGAGGTGGTGTCCGTGCTCATGGTGTGTTGCCGCCCCCTAGGGGCGCTTATAAATTAGGATTTTTGCTCCGTTGGCAAGGAAAACGAGTCAGCCATTAGGGAGTATACTCTTCTGGTATTCGACCGACATGGCAGACGAAGTTTGACGAAGCCAACGGACGAAAAGACAATTTAGAAGTGCCCCTAGTAGGCTTTGTCCGGGTTCATGATGCCCAGCGGGTCGAAGGCGTGCTTCACCTGGCGCATCAATTCCGTTTCCAGGGGCGAAAGTTGCAGGTGCAGGAATTCCTTCTTGGCCATGCCCACGCCGTGCTCGCCGGAAAGGGTGCCGTCCATGGAGCGGACAAGGCGCATCACTTCCACCGTGGCGGCGTCGGCGCGGGTGGTTTCCGAAGGGTCTGCCCCGTCGTACATGATGTTCACGTGGATGTTGCCGTCGCCCACGTGGCCGTAGGTGAGGATGGGCAGGTCGTGCGCTTGCGCGATGGCCCGGATGCCCGTCAGCGCGTCCAGCAGGCGACCGCGCGGCACGGCGATGTCCTCGCCGATCTTGTTGGGCCGCACCAGGTACGCCGAAGGGCTGATGCCGCGTCGCATGGCCCACAGGGGTTCTTCCTCGTCGCGGCCCACACCGTGGGCGGACCACACCGGCGGTTCGTTGCCGGTAGCGTCACCGGGCGCGTCACCGGATGTGCCATCGCTGGTGTGCAGGGCGTCGTGCATGCGGCGCACCTCCAGCGGCAGCGATTCGCGGCTGCCGTCCAGGCGGATCAGCAGCGCGCCGCGCACGCTGTCGGGCCACGGGGGCGTTTGGCGGCGGGCCACGCAGTCCAGCACTTCCGGGCTCAGGAATTCCAGCGCCACCGGCAGGATGCCCGCGCGGAAGATGCGGCGCACGCCGTGCATGGCCGCTTCCATGGAGGCGAAACCGGCCAGCAGGGTGGCCGTGGCCTGCGGCAGGGGCAGGAGCTTCAGCGCGATGCGGGTGACGATGCCCAGCGTGCCTTCAGACCCCACGAACAGGCGGGTAAGGTCCAGCCCCACCACGTTCTTGTGGCAGCGGCCCCCGGTGTGCAGCACCCTGCCGCCGGGCAGCACCGCCGTCAGCCCCAGCACGTATTCGCGGGTGACGCCGTACTTCAGGGCGCGCATGCCGCCCGCGCAGGTGGCCACGTTGCCGCCGATGGTGGAAATGTCGATGCTGGCCGGGTCCGGCGGGTAGAACAGGCCGCGCGCCTCCACGGCGCGTTGCAGGTCGGAGGTGACCACGCCCGGCTCCACCTCGGCCACGAAGTCGTCGTCCGCGATGTCGAGGATGCGGTTCATGTGCAGCAGGGACACCACGATGCCGGGCCGGTCGGGCACGCATGCGCCCACCTGGTTGGAGGCGCGGCCCCGCGCATACACGGGCAGGCGTTCCGCCTGGGCCAGGCGCAGCAGTTCCACCACCTGCGCTTCGGTGGTGGGACGCACCACGGCCAGCGGGGTGCCCATGCGGCGGCCCGCATCGGTGGCGAAGACCAGGGTCTGCTCCGGCGTGAGCAGCAGTGCATCACCGGGAAAGATGTCGCGCAGGGAACGTTCCTGCGTGGCGCTGAGATGGGGAGCTTGGGTGGACACGGGGCTATCCGGGGCTGATGCGGTTGGGGATTGGCTGGGAAATGGCCGGGGGGGGGGGGGGGGTGGTGCAGGTGCAAACCGGGATTTACTGGCGCTGGCGGGTGATGTTCCGCGTCGCCAACGCCAAAAACGGACGGTTTGCTGGGACAGGCTAAAACCGGGCCAGCTCGCGCTCGGTGTCGCGGTCGGCGGCGCGCTTCTTCAGATCCTCGCGCTGGTCGTGCAGCTTCTTGCCGCGGCCCACCGCGATTTCCACCTTTACCCGGCCCTTGCTGAAGTGCAGGTTCACCGGCACCACGGTCAGGCCCTTCTGGGCCACGCGCAGGGCCAGCGTGTTGATCTGCTTCGCATGCAGCAACAGCTTGCGGTCGCGGTCCGGGTCGTGCTGGGCGTAGCCCGCGTTGTCGTAGGGGGCAATGTGCAGGCCCACCAGAAAGGCTTCGCCGTTGCGGAAATCCACGTAGCTGTCGCGAAAGTTCACGTGGCCCGCGCGCAGGCTTTTGACCTCCGAGCCGGTCAGGACGAGGCCCGCCTCCATGAAATCGTCGAGTTCATAGAGATGCCGGGCCTTCTTGTTCTGGGCGATGAGGGCGGGTGAGGGTTTCTTGCTCATATATTTGGGGAATGTTGGTGCAGTTGGTGGCGCGCGTGTGGAGGAAGCCCCGGCGGGGCGGCGGAGGGCGTCGGCTGCGGAACGAAATCGATGCCGGATGCCGGTTCCGCGCGGTGATGTGGCGCGCAAGGGGTTTCAAGACCAGAAATCGGCGGGAATGGCAAGGGTTGGGGGCGGGCGGGTGGGGGAAAGGGGAAGGGGGTGGGGGGGAGGTTGTGCGCAGTTGGGAACGTCTTCTTCGATGAATCTCTTGCCCGCTGGGCAGGCTTGATGCGGTAGCCGGCCCCGAAAACCTGACATGGTTTCTTGATGTCCAGGTGTAGCAAGTCGCTCGGTAACTCACAGATATAACTCAGTATCGACGCTCGTGGCTCAAGGCATGAACGTCTTACCCCGAACCATCCGGCGCAATGCCCGATAAATTGTAGGCCGATTGGGCTTCAGTCTCCTCGAAATGACATCGCCGCCATGCGGCGTTGTCGCAGTGTCAGCGCCTCGTTCAACTGGATATCACCAAGAAGATAGCGCAACCTATGCGACCACGAATCGCGAGCCTACAAACCTGCTGAGCCTTCGGCCTGATACCGCGCCGTTCATTTTTGAACCTGCTACGGGCATATACCGTCGCCTCAGCTCGCGCCTCTCAGGCGCTCCCTGGAAAGCCGCGGTGAACCATTCCCTTTTGTCCGCAAGGCGTCAATTCGGCATTGTTGCGCATGTTCACCTGGGGGCTTGGCGGTTGCTGCTGCGTGACAATGCCGCGGGCCGACTAGATTCCAAGAGATTAATCTGTCAAAGCACTATAATTATCGCATTGTAGGGTTGTAGAGGATGTATTTGGAATGTAGATGTTTTGCTGTTGGGTTTTTAAAGAATATAAATTTAAAAAATTCAAAAATATTTTGCGCGAGGTGCTCCGGTATGGGTGTGTGTTTATTTTTCTGTGCCATTGATTTCGGGGGCTGGGCTGTTGAGAGGGGTGGATAGTTTTGCAATAAATTGGCTGCTGTTCCTGTAAATGACGTCAATATTGAGTTTTTTTAGATCTCCATTTTTTAGGTGAAGAGTCGGTCCGAATATGTATAGATCGCCGCGGATGTTTGCAGTTTCTACCTTTTGTCCTACTAGTGAATAAAAATCTCCGTATATGTAATACAGTGTTTCGGGGTGTGCCTCTGATATGGTCTTTGCAAATGGAGTGCGTGCCCATGCGTTGCCAAAAGCTAGTGCATTAGCTTGGCTGCTATTGTTAAGTGGGTAAATATGTTGGCTTGATCTGATGTCCGGATTTGAGTTTATGATGTTATATATGTCAGTTATGTCTTGCGCTTCTGTGCTGGTGCGATTTTGATGTTGAAAGGTTTTTGGGATGGAAAAAGTTGGAAATAATGTCAATAAAATCAGCGATGCTGATGTTGCAAATTTTGGCGAGATTTTTTCGTGCAGTATTTTGTGGCTAAAGTATAACAGTAGTGGTGTGGTGTGATTTAGGGGAAATAAATATCTTGGTTGGTAATGTTTTATGACAAGAAGGGTGGTGATTATTTGTGCAAGTGTTATATAGGTTAAAATCGTAAGTTCTGTTCTTTTTGTGGTGTTCCTGGAAATGCAAATTGTAAGTGTGGCTATTGCGGTGATGAAGGCCTCTGTATAATAGTTTGTTGCGTAAGCTGTGGCGTTATCTATGATGTTATCAAGCGATACGAAGGTTTGGGGGCCTGAACCGTAGAGTCCGCTACCTTTGCTGATGGTGTCTATGAACTCTATGAAAATGTTAATATTTAACAAGAGTGGCAACCCGATGGTGCAGAATGTGGCTGCTGCTGCAATTGCCCATTTCTTTTTAGCGTTGGGGTTGCGCTGGATAAAGAATGTGAAGGCCATGATGGGGGCGAGCGTTATTTTGTTTAGAGTTCCTATAGTTGCTAGAACACCTGAAATGGCTGCTGTGTTTTTTGCTGTGCTATCTTTGGTTGTCAGTCTGTGGTAAGTTGCAAGGATAATAAGCAACAACAAATTCATTAAGAAGGGGGTAGTGCTTTCGCAGGTGAATCCGTAAAATTCGCTCCCACCTATGTCAGTGACAGGGTATTTATTTACAAATGGCGTCGCGAGTATGCATAGTTGTAGTAGTAGGTCGCATTTGAAGTGTTTTTTTGTGTAGAATGCTAGTGTTGCGTGGGTGATCATGTAGAGAGCAAGAAGTGTCAAGCTGATGCAGTAAATGTATTTTTCAGGTTTGGAAATTACGCTGACTACGATGTTAGTGTTTTCAAATTGAAGTGAGTGTGCTATCCGCAAGACAGCAGCACCAATGAGTTGTGGTGTTATTCCAGGGTGGTATGTGAAGTGTGTTCCGTCAAGATTGGCAAGGCCGAGAGAGCCAATTAAAAAGGCGTAGCTGGGATCTGCGTTAAAGAAGTACCAGTAAGGGCCTCTGTAGTGCTGGTTGGTGATAAACACAGCGAGAATGTAGGCATATGCTGCAGCAAGTAGTAGTGCGAAGCATATTTCCCATGTCTTATTAGTTGGTGCGTTGTGGCTCATTGTCTTTGTATGTTTATTTTTTGTGTGCTTGTACAGAGATAGTGTCCAGCTGACACTGCCGTGCTCGGTGGGATGCTGATCAGGCGGCCTGCTGCCCTTCGTTGCCCTCTTCCGGCTGGCCCTCGGGGCGACCATCAAGGAAGGCTTGGTAGGGTGTCCGCCCGTTCGTGTTTCTGCCTTGGTGCGCCCGTTCGTGGTTATAGCGGTGCAGATAGACATCGAGATCCGTCTGCATTTCGTCCAAGGACTCGTAACAGTTCCTGCGACCCTGAATCCGGAAATGCTCGTCGAGCAATTTCCTGTGCAGTCGCTCCACAAAGCCGTTGCTTTGCCGGCGTCTGACACGAGTTGTCCGGTACTCGATGCCTTCCAGTTGCAAAAACAATTCGTAGGGATGCCTGTCGGCGCGCCCGCAGAATTCCCGGCCATTGTCGGAAAGCACCGTGACGACCGGCGTGTCATGCTCCTCAAAAAAGGGCAGCACAGACTCGTTGAGCATGTGTTCCGCCGTAAGCGGCAGCTTGCTGGTGTACAGCCTGCCGAAGGCGTAGCGGCTGTGGCAGTCGATGGCCGATTGCAGATAGATTTTTCCCACGCCCTTCAGCGTGACTACGAAAAACGTTTCCACGGCGAACAGATCGCCGCTGCACCAGGTTTCGATATGACGCTCCCGGAATTCCGGGCTAAACCGCTCCAAGGTGCAAACATGGTCGTCATTCAGGGCGATTCCGGTATCCCGTATATGCCGCTCCAAGCGCAGCAGCCGCTCATGCCGGGTCAGTATTCCGTTGAGGCTCCAGACTCCCCGCACGCCCCCGGAACTGACCTGAACACCATGCAAAAGCAACTGTTTGGCCACGCGCACCGGGCCATGCGTCGGGAATTCAAGGATGTACGCCAGAATCCTTTCCGCCGTCGCCTCGTCCACCCGGTTCGGGTGCGGTTCTCGTGGTCCCGGCAGGCGGTCCACAAGCCCTTCTGCGCCAAACGTCTGGTAATTGCGACGGATTTCATAGAACTGTTGCCGCGAATGCCCCATGCTGAGGCACGCCTTGCTCACGTTGTCCAGGTCGCTTGCAAGCTCAAGCAGGCTCAATGTCCTTCGTGCTACCTTCTTGTTAGTGGTCATGTCGGTCTCCTTGCTGATGGTTGATGAAGCTTCGCAACCTCATCGCTACCCCTGTCGGGTACGACATGACCACTTCCTTTCGGAGGGACTACTGTCAGGTGATAACTAGCTCAGCACAGTTTTTGTTTTGTATCTTGTTGAGATGGCGTATTCTTAGTAGAATTTGTGGCAGGGGAAGCATGTGGAATTGTACCATAACATCATGTGTCTCTTAGGTTTGTCATGTTGTCGGTATGGGATGTGCTGCCCGCGCTAATCATCCTGGTCCAGCATGGACGAGAAGAACGTCAGCTCTTCCGGGAAGCGATTGTAGATCGTTTCCTTCACCATGCGGTTGATGGTCGAGACGGTGGATGCACTCAGCACGTCGCGCAAGAGTTCCTTGCACTCTTCCATGTTGGTGCGTCGCAGAATGTGCTTGATGCCCGGTATGGCCTGCGGGGCGATGGAAATGGCGTCTATCTGCATGCCCAGCAGGATGGGCAGGCAGTACGGGTCGGACGCCACTTCGCCGCACACGCACACCGATATGCCCATGCGGTGTGCCGAATCCACCACGTACTTGATGGACCGCACGATGGCCGGGTGCAGCGGCTGGTACAGGTACGAGACGTGCTTGTTGCCCCGGTCGATGCCCAGCGAATACTGGATCAGGTCGTTGGTGCCGATGCTGAAGAAGTCCACTTCCTGCGCCAGCGCCTCTGAAATCAGCACGGCGGAGGGCAGTTCCACCATGATGCCCACGGGCATGTCCGGGTCGTAGGGCAGGCCTGCCGCGTCCAGTTCGGCCCGCACCTCGTTCAGGATGTGCTTGGCCTGCCGCAGTTCGTGCAGCCCCGAGATCATGGGGAACAGCAGCGAGGCGGAGCCGTGCGCGCTGGCTCGCAGGATGGCCCGCAACTGCCGCCGGAACACGTCCTGATGGCGCAGGCAGAAGCGGATGGCCCGCAGGCCGAGGGCCGGGTTGGGTTCTTCCAGTTGGCTCTGCTCGGACAGCATCTTGTCCGCGCCCACGTCCAGCGTGCGGAACACCACCCGCCGGGGCGAAAGCAACCCGGCAAGCTGGGAATACTCGTCGTACAGTTCTTCCTCGGTGGGCGAGGTGCGGCGGTTCAGGAAGGCGTACTCGGTGCGGTACAGGCCCACGCCGTCGCCGCCGCCATCCAGCACCTGGGGCACTTCCTCCACCAGTTCGATGTTGGCCTGCACGTCGATGCGGTAGCCGTCCAGGGTTTCCGCGGGCAGGGTGGACTGGCGGCGGATGGACTTCTGATAGTTTTCGAACTGGTACTTGAGGTCGGTGTAGTCGGCCAGTTCCGCCTCGTCCGGGTCCACCAGGATGAGACCGCGCAGGGCGTCCACGATGACCAGGTCGCCGTCGGCCACGGATTCTTCCAGCGCCGAGACGCCGACCACGGCGGGAATCTGCAGGCTGCGCGCCAGAATGCCGGTGTGCGAGGTCTTGCCGCCCTCTGCCGTGGCGAAGGACATGATCTTGACCGTGGGCAGGCCCATGGCGTCCGCCGGAGTCAGGTCGTGGGCCATGAGCACGATGCGCTCGTCCGGGGGGCGCATCGGTTCGGCGTGGCGGCCCACAAGGCGCGTCTGGATGCGTTCGGCCACGGCGCGCACGTCCTGCACGCGCTCGCGGATGTACGGATCCTCTATGGCCGAGAACGCGGCGGCAATGGCCTCCACAGCCTGGTCCAGCGCCCATTCGGCGCAGATGTGATGGTCGCGGATGCGCTGCGAGGCGGCGCGGATAAGCTTGGGATCCTGGCAGATCATCATGTGCGAATTGATGATCGCGGCATGGTCGCGCAGTTCGGCGGGCACGTTGTCGCGGGCGCGGGCAAGGTCGTCGCGCACGTCGCTGGCGGCCTGCTCCAGGCGGGCCACCTCCGAATCCGCCGCACCGGGCGGAATGATTTCGAACGAGACGCTTCTGCGGCGGCGGTTGGTGAAGAACGCCTTGCCGATGGAAACACCCGCCGAAACGGCGATGCCTTGCAGGATCTCGCGCGCCACCGGCTACTCCTCTCGAAAGCGGTTGCGGAACAGTGCGGAAAGGTGCTCCAGCGCGTGGCGCGCGTCGGCCCCCACGCCGCGCAGGGTAAGGCGCGTGCCCTTGGCGGCGGCCAGGGACAGGATGTCCAGAATGCTCTTGGCGTCCACTTCCATGCCGTCCATGGCAAGAAAGAGCTCCGCGCCGAACTTCTGCGCTTCCTGGGCCAGGCGGGCGGCCGGTCTGGCGTGCAGGCCCTGGTCGTTGGCCACGCACACCGTCACGGTAAGTCCTTCCTGCGTCTCTTCGATGGGTTCCTGCACGTCGTGTATCCTGTAGGCTATGGCGTCGGTATGGTTCGTGATGCGGGCGGCTGGCTAAAAACCCCAGGGCAACGGCATCCAATCATCGGCCCACGGCAGGGCGAAGGCCGCGGCGGTGGCGCAGACGGCCAGAAAGATTCGCGAAACGTGAAAACGACCGATCAACCACGAGGCCAGCATGAGCAGCAGCGCGGACAGCGTCCAGCGCGGGGCATGCTGGTGATGCGGCCAGATCAGCCACAACAGGCCCGCCAGCACCACGGCGTTGCACAGCTTCAGCTTTTCGCCCCAGTTGATGAGGTCCCACTGCTTCAGCCGTTGCAGCACCTTCAGCCCTTCGCGCAGGCCCGCAGCAAAGGTGAACAGCTTGAACACCTGCAACGAGACGAACAGCATCAGGCTCCAAAGGAAGGCCGCGCCGTTGTTGCCCGAAACCACCAGCGCGCAGGTGGTCAGCGACCAGAACACCAGCATGCTGCCGCCGAACACCGAATCGCCGATGGCCGAAAGGGTGTACACGGTTGTGTCCTTCAGGCTGCGCAGCACCTCTGCCGGAAAGGTGCCGCGCGCGATGCGCGCCTCCAGCGACAGGAACGTGCCCACCAGCAGCGGCGCCCAGAACGGGTGCGTATTGAAGTGGCGCAGGTAGCGCTTTCGTGCCTCCCGCCGGGCGCGCGGGTCCGGGTAGATGGCGGCCAGTCCCGGCTCCATGGCGAACACGATGCCGATGTTCTGGTGCCCCCGCGTGTTGAACGCCGCGCCCACGAGATACGACCGCAGAAAGCACAGCAGCAGCGTCTTGGCGTCGGGCATGGCGTTGGCGGAAGTGGGCATGGGGCACCGTGGCAAGGCGGTTGTGATGTTGAGATACTGCCTGGTTGGCTGGCCGGGCTGGCGGCGGGATGCGCGCCGGGGAATGTCCCTAGCGCGCGTCCTGCATCAGCTTGTAGATTTCCTTCACCGTCCAGCCCCGGGTTGCCTCATGCACCCGTCGGGCCAGCTCGCGCGGTTTCTCGTCGGGGGCGGCCCTGGCCTCGTCGGCAAGCAAGGCCAGCACCTCTGCGCGCGGTGTGGCGGTCACGGATTCCGGAGGGCCGATGACTACCGTGATTTCTCCAAGTAATTCACGGGTCAGCTGTTCCCTGTCTTCCAGCCGTAGAAGGATAAACTCCTCGTGAGGCTTGGTCAATTCCCGCGCGATACAGCACTCGCGCGGGCCCAGAACGGCGTGGGCGGCGTCCAGCGTATCGGCCAGCCTGTCCTTGCGTTCGAAAAAGACCAAGGTGGTGCGCACGTTTGCGTATTCCGCGAACAGCTTTTCGACGTCCGACCGCTTGCGCGGCGGAAACCCCAGGAAGGTGAACGGTTGCGGTGCAATGCCGCTGCCCGCCAGCGCGGTGACGGGGGCCGAGGGGCCGGGCAGCACCGAAACGTCGATGCCCTCTGCCCGGCAGGCGCGCACCAGCCGAAAGCCGGGGTCGGCCATCAGGGGCATGCCTGCGTCGGAAATGAGCGCGATGTGCGCCCCGGCGCGCAGTTCGTCAAGGATGTGCGGCAGGCGCTCTTCCTCGTTGTGGTCGTGAAAGCTCATGAACCGCCGGGCGGTCAGGCCGCACCGGGCAAACAACTGCCCGGCGCGCCGGGTGTCTTCCGCCAGCACCAGCGCGACGCCTGTCAGCACTTCGCGGGCGCGGGGCGAAAGGTCACCAGGGTTGCCAAGCGGTGTCGCCACCACCCAGAGACGCGGTGAGGTCGAAGGCATGGGGGTAGTGCTCCAGCGTCAGGGTTGCCCCGTCGTGCACCACGCACACGAGGTCGAAACGGCATGGCTTGTCCCAGCAGTCGTGGGCGGCCAGATACTGCCGGGCGGCGCGCACCAGTTTGCCGCGCTTGGCCGGGGTCAGTGCTTCGTCCGGGCGTGCAGGACCGCTGGCGGCGCGGGTTTTCACCTCCACGAACACCAGGGTGCCGCTGTCGTCGCAGACGATGTCCAGTTCAAGGCCGCCGTGCCGCCAGTTGCGGGCCAGCACCCGCAGGCCGCGTTGGATCAGCAGCCGGGCCGCCGCCTCCTCGCCCCGCGCTCCGATGGCTGCATTGTCGGTGGCGGAAGCCGTGGCCGGGGTGGCGGCGCGGGGCGGCGTCACAGCAGCGAACCCTGCGTCTGGGGCGGTTCTGGCCGCACCCCGCGAAAGGTGACCCGGTGTTGCGGGCAGGGGCCGTGTTCGGCAATGGCCGCCATGTGCTCCGCCGTGCCGTACCCCTTGTGCACGGCCAGACCGTAGTGGGGAAAACGGCGGTCCAGTGCGGTCATGAACTGGTCGCGAAACGTCTTGGCCAGGATGGATGCGGCGGACACCGCCGGAACCAGCGCATCGCCCCCCACCACGGCGCGCTGCACGGGTGCGGGAAACGGGGTGGCAGGAGCGGCCTGATCCGAACGGACCGGACGGGGCGGTTGTCCCGCGAACACGGCGGCGGGAATGGTCTTGTCCCCGTCGATGATCAGCGGAACATCGGACAGGCCGAATTTGCCAGATACGCTGGGCAGGCCATGCAGATCGGTCAGGGGCGCCGGAGCCCAGCCGGAGACATTCGCGCCATCCCGCGCCGCGTGGCCGGGGCGCAGGAAACGCACGGCGCGCCACATGGCGTGGAAGGTGGCCTGCAGGATGTTGATGCGCTCGATGTCGCGCGGCCAGACCACGCCCAGGCCCCAAGCCACGGCGTGCTGGCGGATGCGCGGGGCCAGGGCTTCGCGCTTGGCGGCGGTGAGCTTCTTGGAATCGGTCAGCCCGGAAAGGTCGGGCAGCAGGGCGGCCAGGGTGGCCGCGTCGGCGTGGGGAGGCAGGATGACGGCGGCGGCAACCACGGGCCCGGCAAGGCAGCCGCGCCCGGCCTCGTCTATGCCGATGTACGGCGTTGCCGGATGGAGGGGCGCCATGTCCGTCAGCAGGCCCTGCAACGCGCCGGTGGCATCGACCCCGCCACGCGTGGAACGCGCGCGTGGGGCGCTGGCGCGGCG